>NZ_BAAAYN010000005.1 GCF_039536245.1 Cryptosporangium minutisporangium
CAGGATCAAGGGGCAAGACCCGCGTTCGCGTCGGACCTTGTTGTGCCGCTCCTGCTAGTAGAAAACCGTTTCCCGACGCATCATGTTCTGCGCCGGGACCAGCAGCAGTCGCGCGCCGGCTCGGGCGATCGCTGCAGCTGCCGCCGAGACCTGGGTGTCGGAGCAGATGTTGATCCCGAACCTCACCCCGCGGCACACGAACGTAGGAAAGGCATCGCCCGCGGTGAACAGCGACTCCTCGTGAACGACGCGCACCGCTGCGTCCACGTCACCGAGGATCTCCGCCGTCTGACACGCGCCTTCCCGCATGGCCTCCATTAGCCCCCGGCGGGACCGCGCGCGGCAACCACACGAACGTCCTATGCAGCTGCGCGGATCGGTCTCGGAGGGCTGACACGCGCTGACGGCAAGCTTTGATCCGCTACCGGGGGTCGTCGGTTTCCCACGCGTATCGGAACTGCCCGGGGCTAAGCCGCCAGAGTCGGAGCACCGCGAGCAACTGCGACTCGTCCACCGCCAGCGCGCTTCTCATGAGCATGGCACCCACGTCGTAGTCGAATCCGTCGATCCGATCGGCGTCGTACTCCCAGTGCTCAACGCGAAAACTACGTCCGTGATCGCTGTGGACCCACCCCTCACGGCGGGCGTATTCGTCAACCGGGGCCTTGCTGGGGGTGATGCTGACAAACGCCCGCCGGGCGGTGCCCGAGCTCGGAACCTCGGCCGCCAAACGCCGGCCGAGCCTCAAGGTCGAAGCTTTGTCCAACGGCCAGATGGAACGGTCGTCGGCCATGCCCGTGAAGGTATGCCAAGGCGCCACCTGATGCGACGTCTTCTCGTGCCGCCGCCAGGGCACCTGCTTGCAGCGCACCCTGCCGCAGCTGACCCATTACGACGCGCTGTGCGCGGCGAGGGAAGCCGAGCCGGCTGCCGCTGGCCGGCTGGAGAGTGCGGTGAGTAGGTGCTGGTGGCCGGCTGGTGTTCCGATTGTCGGGCGGGCGTCGGGGTGTTCGCGGTAGTGGCGCAGGGCGGCTGCGAGGAACACCTGGTCGATGTAGATGCCGCGTAGGTCGAGCGGGTACCACTCGTAGGGCG
The DNA here is from genome assembly GCF_039536245.1 of Cryptosporangium minutisporangium. Lineage (NCBI taxonomy): Bacteria > Bacillati > Actinomycetota > Actinomycetes > Cryptosporangiales > Cryptosporangiaceae > Cryptosporangium > Cryptosporangium minutisporangium. Next base: position 1,096 of record NZ_BAAAYN010000005.1, read on the forward strand.
GCATCGAATGCCCGGCCAGAGCCGGTCCGGTGTAGGGGCGGCCGCCTGGGGTGGCGTGGCGGACGAGGAGCCAGAGGGTGTCACCCTGGATCGATGTGGTGCTAGGGCCGTCGGGTGCGAGGGCGTCCCAAGGAATGGTGCGTCGGAGCGTGAGGACGACGGCGTCGGACGTGAGGCGGAGCGGCGCTAATCGGTAGAGCGTCCAGATGTGGGCTGCGACGCAGCCAACCGTGAAGAGCACGACCACTGTGCGGACCAGGATGAGAGTGGCGTTGGCGAACAGTTCGGCGTAGAGGCGGGACGTCGCTACCGCCGCGATGCTCGGGGCGGCCAGGACGATCACCAGTCCGCGGAGCAGTGGGGTGTTCGGCGCCGCGAACGTCGGCTTGCCGCGGCGTCGGCTGACCTGGAAGTAGGTTGGCGGCCGACGGTGCGCGGACCAGAACACGGCGACGTAGGCGATGACCAGAAGGACGCAGAAGCCGATCGGCGCGGCGATGAGCCAGCCGGGTAACTCCCGTAGGTGCTCGATCGACACGAGTTGGAGAGCGGCAACACTGGCGGCGGCCAGGGCGCCGAAGAGTAGCGCGACTGGTCGGCTGCGGCGGGTCACCGGGTCGATCGTCACCCGACGGAGTATGGAATGCGGTGATCCGCGACGGAAGCGCGAGCGGGGAGTTGCACCTTACCCGCAACCTGTCTGACCAGCGTCGATCGGCCCGTACAAGGCTGGTGGGCCGGTCGGGGCAGCCGGTCCTTTCGACGACCGCGGCCGCCACCCTGTCGGAATCGCCGGTTCTCCTTCACCGACAGCGCGGGTGACCGATGGTCTGGCAGGCTCGCCCCGTGGGGCCATGAACTGAAGGGCCGGAGACAACCGTTGATGTGGAACCACAGTCGTCGTGCCCTGATCGCTACGTCGGCGGTGGCGGCTGTGCTCGTGGCTGCGGTAGCGACCGACGCCGGCACCGTGGCGCGGGGTGAATCGTGCGTGTTGCGGGTACCCGCGAAGGTCAACGTGGGGGCAACGGTGACCGCGACCGTCGCCGCTTGCCCCGCTGCGGCGCTGTCGGGATATCTGTCCTGGGTGCTGCGGGCGTCAGCGGACGACACGCTGTGGTTCTCCCGGGACGCCGCCGCAACCAACCCGACGGGGGGCCTGACCGACATCTACGGGGCCGAGGTTCCCGGCACGTACCGGTTCAGCGCGGCCGGATCGGACCACTTCTGCCAACCGGACTCCGCGGATTGCCCGACGGTGTCGCTTTCGGCCAACGTGGTCGTCGCGAAGTACCGGACCACGACCGCGCTGCAGGTGGTCCGATCGACCGTCACCGGTAAACCGGTGACCAGACTCAGCACCCAGGTGCGCCGGTACACCCGGTTCGGGTCGGCAGGCCTCGGTGCCGCAACGGTCACCATCTACCGTGACAACAAGGTCCTCACGTCAACGAAGACCACCTCCGCCGGTGTGGCGACGGTCAGCGTCGCGGACACCAAGGGTTCCCACACCTACAAGGCCGTGGCCGCGGAGTCAGGCACGGCCTGGTCAGCGACCTCGAACACCGTCCGCAAGTAACAACGCACCGGCACGGGCAGCAGCCCCCAGCCCGAAATCCTGATCAGCGACATCCGCACGGCCTCAGAGGCCTCCGCTCCTAAGCGCTCGCGAAACGCACCTGTGTCGAGAGCGGCGGCCGGATCGAGGCCGAGCCCTTCCTGAACCCTGCTGGTGGAAGGAATCGGCCCCGGCGGCCATCCTCCGGTGCTGATGGGCGTCTGTAGGTGCGCTGGTCTGTTCCCTCGATTAGGCGACGACCCGCGAAGGGCCGGCGCCACGCTCAGGTATCCGTAAGAGCACGGCTCGCGGGCACCACAGCGGCGACGGCTCTAACACTGGCTTCAGGTTGATCAGGGAGAGTGAGCGGCAAAAGCATCGACTGGAGGGGGCCGCGTGCGGATCATGATCGCGGATGACGAGGCTGCCATCCGGGAGTCGCTGGAGCGGGTGCTCCAGGTCGAGGGTTACGACACCACCACCGTCGCCAACGGTCTCGCCGTACTCGACGGGATCGGTGGGGCCGACGGTGCGACGCTGGATCTGGTGATCCTCGACGTGATGATGCCCCGCCTCGGCGGGTTGGAGACCTGCCGGCGGTTGCGGGCCGCGGGCCGGGATCTGCCGGTGCTGATGCTGACCGCCCGTGACCAGGTCTCGGACCGGGTCGCGGGGCTGGACGCGGGCGCAGACGACTACCTGCCCAAGCCGTTCGCCACCGAGGAATTGCTGGCCCGAGTGCGGGCCCTGCTGCGCCGGCGCACGCCGACCGACGAGGAGCCGCAGATCCTGTCGTTCGCCGACGTCCGGATCGATCCCGACCGGTTCGAGGCGTGGCGCGGCGGGCGGCCGCTGCACCTGACCCGTACCGAGTTCTCCCTCCTGCAAGTCCTCGTGCGCAACGCGACTCGGGTCTTGACCCGCGACGCGCTGTTCGAGGCGATCTGGGGCTTCGACATGAGCGCCACCGCCAACAACCTGCAGGTGTACGTGAGCTACCTGCGCCGCAAGATGGAGGCCGCGGGTGAGCCGCGTTTGATCTACACGCTGCGCGGGCTGGGATACACGATGCGGGAGACTCCTCCGTGAGCAGGCTCGCCCGCCGGGAACCGCGCCGGCTGACCCGGTGGTGGCGCCGGCGGTCCCTGCGGACCAGGATGACGGTGATCGCGGCGACGGCCATCGCGGTCAGCGTGTTCGTGGCCTTCCAAGTGGCCAGCGAGCTCATGGACGGGCAGCTGCGAGACGCCACCGAGCATCAGCTACGCGCCGACTCCCGCGTTCTGGCGACGGACGCGGAGCGCGCCGGTCTGGCGCAGCTCCGACTACCGCCGTATTCCGGATCCGGTCGGCTGGTGCGGGTCATCCTGCCCGACGGCTCGACCCGGACGCCGGCCGGCCAACCCGCGCTGCCCCCGGTCAGCAAGCGCGCCGGACGGGTTGCGCAGGGTGCGTCGAACGACCTGATGGAGTCGAGCGACAGCGACGAGGACGGCTACCTCATCTACACGTTGCGGGCGGGCGACGGCGCGGTCCAGGTGGCCCGCGCGGCCGACGACAGCCCGATCAACCAGTTCGGGTTCGGCATGTTCGTGATCGGGCTGCTCTGCGTGGTCGGCGGCGCCCTGGTCGGGCGGACCGTGGCGCGGACCGGGCTGGCACCGATCGACCGGCTGACCGCCGCCGCGGTCCGTGTCGCGCACACCCGGAATCTCGACGCCGACATCCCGGATGAGGGCGGTGGGGAGATCCAGCGGCTGATCCAGGCGATCAACGACATGCTTGCCGCGCTCCGGGACTCCCGGCGGGCCCAGCGGTTACTCGCCGAGGACGCCGCCCACGAGCTCAAGACCCCGCTCACCAGCCTGCGCCTCAACATCGAGCTGCTGGTCCGGCTCGACCGGCGCGGCACGCTCGACACTGCCCTCTCGGCGGAGAGCCGGACCCGGCTGCTCAACGATCTCGGCGCCCAGGTGGCCGAGTTGAGCACCCTCGCCGCCGAGCTGACCGACCTGGCACGCGGTGACGTCAGCGACGAGAGCGCCGAGCTGCTCGACGTCGCCGACGTGGTGCTGGCCGCCACGACCCAGGCGCGGTCCCGCGTGCCCGACATCGAGGTCGCGCTCGACGTGACCTCGGTGTGGGTGAGCGGGCGTCCCGCTGCGCTCCAGCGGGCGGTGCTCAACCTCATCGACAACGCCGCCAAGTGGTCCCCCGCGGACCAGCCGGTCCAGGTCCGGCTCCGTGCCGAGGGCACGTCGGCGCTGCTCGAGGTCGACGACGCCGGGCCAGGCATCGACGACGCCGACGTACCGCGGGTGTTCGACCGGTTCTACCGTGCCGACAGCGCCCGGGCGTTGCCGGGATCCGGTCTGGGGCTGTCGATCGTGCAGCGGGTGGTCTACGCCCACGGCGGACGGGCCACCGTCGGCCGCTCCGCACGCGGTGGAGCACTGCTTCGGGTCGACCTTCCGGCCGCGGCTCCGCCCGCCCTGATCTCGCGGCTCACCGCCGGGGAAGACACCGCGGCCCGCTGACCCGCCCCGGCGGCGCGGCGCAGAACCACCGCGGCGCAGAACCACAGAGCGGCGACCGTCTGGCCCATGAAGGATCCGGGACGGGCTGGGTCCCCGTCCCGGATCTCGTCCGTGCCGCCGCGCTCACCGTTGCAGCGCGGGCTCCTTGTCGTCGGCGAGCGACCGTTGACCGTCCGGCAGCTCAGCCGCTGGACGGGACAGCCGGCTCGGCCACCAGATCCGCCGACCGATCAGCAGGGTGAGGGCGGGCACCAGGACCGACCGCACCAGCAGGGCGTCGAGCAGCACGCCGAAGGCGACCAGGAAACCGACCTCGATCAGCATCACCAGCGGAAGCGAAACGAGGACCGCGAACGTGGCCGCCAGGACCAGGCCGGCCGAGGTGATCACGCCACCGGTGGCGGAAAGGGCTTTGAGCGTGCCCTCCCTGGTGCCGAGACGCACGGTCTCTTCCCGGGCCCGGCTGGCCAGGAAGATGTTGTAGTCGACGCCGAGCGCCACCAGGAACAGGAACGCCAGCAGCGGCACCGAATAGTCGACCCCCTTGAAGCCGAGGATCGAGTCGAAGACGAACACACTGCCGCCGAAGGCTGCGGCGAACGAGATGATCACGGTGATCATCAGGACCAGCGGGGCTACGATCGCCCGCAGCAGCAGCCCGAGGATGATCAGGACCACGGCGAGCACTAGCGGGATCACCAGCTTCTCGTCGCGGCTGGTGGTCACCTCGGTGTCGAGGTGCTCCGCACTCGGCCCGCCGACGATCGCTTCCGCCCCGTCCACCGCATGCACGGCAGTACGGACCCGCTTGATCGTGTCGTACTCGGCGGGGGTGTCCGGCGCGTCCTTCGGGAACACCGAGATTTCGGTCCAGCCGCCGCTGGTCTGACCCGGGGCGGCCATGGCCACGCCGCGAGTGCCCTTGACGACGTCGAGCACCCGCTCCTGGGATGCCGGCCGCGCGTAGATCGTCATCGGCTGACCGCCGAGCTCCGGGAAGTGCTGGCGCAGAACGGTGAAGCCGGTGACCGACTCCGGGGCGTTCAGGAACTGGTCCTGTTCCCGCAGGGCACCCGTGTTGCCCGACAGCCCGAGGACGAGCACGCCGAGGATTCCGAGCGAGCCGAGCGTCGCCACCCATCGGCGGCGGCCGATGGCGGTGCCGAGCCGTCCCCACAGGCCCGGCTTCTCCGCCACCGCCGCGCTCAACCGCGGGATGGCCGGCCAGAAGATCCGCCGGCCGAGCACCACGAGCACCGCCGGGAACAGCGTCAGCATGGCCACCAGCGCGCACAGGATGCCGGCCGCACCGATCGGGCCCAAACCGCTGGTGCTGTTGAGGTCCGCGACGAGCAGGCAGAGCAGGCCGGCGACCACGGTGGCCGCGGACGCGACGATGGCCGGCGCCGCGCCGCGTAGCGCGTGAACCATCGCGACCCGGACGTTCTCGTGGTGATGCAGACTCTCCCGATATCGAGCGATCAGCAACAGCGCGTAGTCCGTGCCGACGCCGAACACCAGGATCGTCAGCAGCGCCGAGTTCTGGTCGTTGACCACGATGCCGAAGCCCTTGACGAGCAGGTAGACGGTGGCCATCGCGGTCAGCGCGGCCGCGCCCACGGCCACCAGCGGGACGAACCACAACACCGGGCTGCGGTAGGTGAGGATGAGCAGGACCGTGACGACGATGATGGTGGTGAGCAATACCTGCAGGTCGATGCCGTCGAAGACGGCGTCCATGTCGCCGTCGATCGCGGCCGGGCCGGTCACGTTGAGTTCCAGACCGGCGGGGCGGTCCTTCGCGGCGTCACGCAACGGGCCGACGATGGCCTCCGGTGCGCCGTAGGTGGTGCTCAGATCGAGGGTGAACATCATCGCCTTGCCGTCCTTGGACACCCTCGTCGGTGGGCCGTCGTCGTCCTCGCCGGCCGCCGCCGTCTTCGGCGGGTACCGCTTGGCAAGGGTGTCGTACTGGCGCTCGACCGTCGCGCGGTCGGCGTCGGTCAACCCGCTGGCGCGGTGATACACGAAGACGAACGTGTTGTCCTCGCCGCCGGGGCGACTGTCCTCCAGCACCGCCACCTTGGTGGACTCGGCGCCGGCCGGCAGGGTGTCCACGGCCTTGTCGGTGGTGACCGAGCTCAACTTTCCGCTGAACGGCACCATGACCACCGACAGCGCCACCCACAAGCCGATCACCAGCCACGGCACCCACCGGCCGGCCAACCGAGCGGGCGGCGCTGCTCCGGGCAACGCTTCGTTGATTGACATCAAAAGCCTCCTGACGAGTTGCATCGCTTGTCCGAGGCCACTTCGTACCGAGCGAATCTGAGACGATCGTTAATCCTGCGCTCGGGCGCGGTACGGCTCTCCAGGCGTGGTACCGCGGTACCGCTCACCTCCCGAGGATGACGACCGCGGTACGACGAAACCGGACGGAACCGGTCCTAGCGTTCGGGCTATGAGGACACCTGACAGTCCACGGTGGAAGTTCGGTGCGGCCACCATGACGCTGGTGGCGGCGTTCGCTGCCGTCACCGCCTGCGGGTCGGACGCCGACAACAGCGCGTCGCCCCCAGCGGCCGGCCCGCACAGCGCGCACTCGGGCGGGTCGTCGGGTCCACCGCAGCCGCTACGCGCCGGCGAGCGGTTCCTGGACCTGAAGATGGCCGAGGCCTACACGCCCACGCCGCCGGAGGGCGGCACGGACGAGTACCGGTGCCAGGTGATCGATCCGGGCCTGACCAAGGCGGAATTCCTGACCGGGACCCAAGTCATGCCGGAGAACGTCGCCATCGCGCACCACGCCATCGTGTATGCGGTGCCTCCGGGCGGTGCCGCCGCGGTGCGCAAGCAGGACGCGAAGACCCCTGGTCTCGGCTGGCAGTGTTTCGGCGGAACCGGTGTGGCCGGCGCCGAGGTCGAAGAGGGGGACGCGGCGTGGGTGGACACCTGGGCGCCGGGCGCCACGGAGACGCTGCTCGACCACGACGCCGGCTACAAGCTGGAGCCGGGCAGCCTGCTCGTCCTCCAGATCCACTACAACCTGCTCGCGACCGACGGCAAGCCGGGCGGGTCGGACCGCTCGGCGGTGCGGCTGCGGCTGACGGACGGGACGCCGCAGACCCGGGAACTCGAAACGTGGTCGGTCGACGGGCCGACCGACCTGCCCTGCGCCGCCGACGAGTCGGGTCCGCTCTGTGATCGAGCGGCCTCGATCGCGGACGTGACGAAGCGGTTCGGGCCGGACGTCGGCGAAATGGCGGACCGTCAGGTGGAGGAGTGCAGCGGAGGCACGCCGAAGCCCGGTAACACCCAGACCTGCGACCACGAGGTGGAGGAGCCGATGACGCTGTTCGCCGGTTTCGGCCACATGCACATGCTCGGGCGGGCCTTGAAGGTCGAACTCAACCCGGGCACGCCGAAGGCCAAGGTCGTGCTGGACGTGCCGCAGTTCGACTTCGACAACCAGCGGCTGATGAAGCTGCCGTCGCCGGTGGAGGTCGGTCCGGGGGACACGCTGCGGGTCACGTGTACGCACGACGCGGGGCTGCGCAAACAGCTGCCGCAGCTGAAGAAGCTGCCGCCGCGCTACGTGGTGTGGGGCGACGGCACCAGCGACGAGATGTGCACGGGCATCATGACGGTCTCCCCCCGCACGTCCTGAGGAAGCGTTGAACGTGTGTGAGCGCAGCGGGGTCGACGAGCCGAAAACACCTCTGAGCTCACACACGTGTACGGTCGCGCCCTCGACGGACGCGCGAGATGAAGCGCTAAACCGGCCGGGTGAGTCTCAGGTTGTAGGCGAGGATGACGGCCTGGATCCGGTCCCGGGCGCCGACCTTGGCGAGGACCCGCCCGACGTGGGTCTTCACCGTCGACTCCGACAGCGTGAACCGTTGCGCGATCTCGCCGTTGGTGAGGCCGTGGCCGATGGCGACGAGGACCTCGCGCTCCCGGTCGGTCAGGAATTCCAGCCGGGGATCCTCCCGCACGGGCCCGCAGAGGTCATCGTCGAGGTGGTCGGCGAACGCGTCGAGCAGCCGCCGAGTCAGCGCCGGCGCGATCACCGCGTCCCCGGCGGCGACGGCCCGGATGCCGGCGAGCAGTTCCTCGGGGCGGATGTCCTTGAGCAGGAAGCCGCTCGCCCCGGCCCGCAGTGCGGCGAACGCGTACCGATCCGAGTCGAACGTCGTCAGCACCAGGACCCGCGAACGCCCACCGGTGGCGACGATGCGCCGGGTGGCCTCGATCCCGTCGACGCCCGGCATGCGGATGTCCATCAGCACCACGTCGGGACGCAGTTCGGCGATCCGCCGAACGGCCTCGGCGCCGTTCTCGGCCTCGCCGACGATCTCGGTGTCGGGGGTGTTCTCCAGCAGCATGCGGAAACCGAAGCGCTGCAGCGGGTGGGCGTCCGCCACGAGCACAGAGATCATGAGTGGCTGCCTTTCAGGGTCGCGGCCGTCCGGTAGGGGCCGGCGCTGACCGTGCCGCTGTGAAGCGCGGCGCGTTCGGCCATGCCGGCGAGGCCGAGACCCGCGTCGCCCGGCGATGCCTACTTCGTACCGAGCGATCCTGAGACGACTGTTAAAGCGGCGCTCAGGCCGGTTGGCCGGGGGCGCGGGCTCGCGACTTGCTGGCGGTGTTGCCCGCGTGGGGGGTGACCGCGTTCCCCGCCCGCAGGCTGCCGCCCACTCCCGCGCTGTTCGACTTCGTCATCATCGACGAGGCCGCCACCTGCACGATTCCGGCGGCGCCGCCGCTGCTGCTCCGTCCGCAGGAGGTCGCGCCGCGTAGTCCGCGGCGGAGGCGCCGGGTGACCGCAGGAGTGCCGACGGTCAGCCTCCGCCGAGCGCGATGTCGTCCTCCCCGGTGACGGGCATCGCCGTCCCGAGGGCGGTCTCGTTGCCGTGACGCCACTCCAGGTAGGCGAGCAGGAGATCGATCACGGTGACCGCTGCCCCCGGCGCGCCGGTGACGAGCGTTCGGCGCGCGTCCTGGAGGAGAAAACGGTCAGACGGGCCGAAATCGGTCAGCGTCCGCCCGGCCTTGTCGCCTGCGAGGTTGCACGCGGGACTGAACAGGTGCGCCGAACCCGACCGCACCCAGGCGAACCGCCCGGACGCCTCGGCCTGCAACGAGTCCGCGGACGACGCCCCCGACGGCACCCTCGAGGGCCACTCGCCCAGAAGATTCGACCACCTCGGGCGCTGCGTGGAGTCGAGCGGATCGAACTCGAACTGTCCGAGCGTCGGGTCGGCACCCCAGGCCGGTGGTCGCGAATCGTCGAACCACGCGCCTCCGTACGGGCGGTAGCACAAGAACCTGTCCGGCACCGCCGCCAGGGTCTCCGCGTCCCGTACTACGGCGCTCTTCGCACCGAAGTGGACGATCTGGCCGGCAGAGCGCACCGCGGTGATGTCGTACCGCTCGCTGCCGAGGTCGGCGGTCCGCGCGACGGAGACCGTCTCGCCGTCCCCCACCCAACTGGTGACGCGGTGAACGTCGCCGATCCGGTGAGTGCTGACGAGACGATCCTGGCCGAGCAGCGCGTAGCGGCCGGGTAACGTCCGCTTCCCCCAGCGCGCGAGGACCGCGCCGGTGTGCGCGTCGAGCACCGCCACGCCCTCCAGATCGGCGGCTATCACGTCGAGATCGGCGTCCGCGGCCATCAGCGTGAGCCGGTCGGGGGCCCCGGCGGTCACGGGCAGCCGCATCTCCTCCACTGTGCTGCCGGGCGTGGCACTCCCGACCAGCAGGCGACCGCCCCCGATGTCGGCGACGAACCCCCGGGGGTGGCGCGCGATCCGGACCGCCGTGCCGAGGCCGGCGGCCAGCGTCTCGGTGGCGTCGCCGGACAGCCGCAGCAGTTCCCCGCCGGCCCGGACGACGACGGCCCCGCCCAGGTGCAGGAAGACCTCCGGCCGGGCACCCAGCGCTGGCCAGCGCCCCGGCGTCCAGCTGGTGGAGTCGCCGAACCCGCGGTCGAGCCCGACCTCGACCAGGCGGTTCTCCCTGGACGAGCGCGCGACCACGGACCGTCCGTCCGGACTGAACGAGACTCGCGTGGCGTCGTATCCGGCGTCGGTGGCCGCTCGCCTGGTGAGATGGTCGGCGTCGGCCACCGCGGGGCCGAACAGCGCGCTGACTGGGGCCGTGGCCCGGAGCCCGTGGATGGCCTCCGTGAGCTCGTCCGGATCCGCGGCGGCCAGCGCGGCGAGGAACTCGCGGTCGCCCGGCGGGCTCTGCCAGCCGGCGATCCTCTGGGCGGCGCGCACGGCGTCCGTCAGGCGCCAGGTCACCGCGTGACGCCAGAGGCGGGCCTCTTCCGATCGCGCGGCCAGTTGCTCGATCAGATACGCCTGGTCCGTCGGCTCCAGGACACGCAGCGACCCGTGCGCGCCAGCTAGGACCTTCAGCAGGTCGAGGTCGCCTGCCCCGGCCATCGCGGCGCGCAGCCGAGCCTTGTCGAGAGGCGATGCCGCCCGGTAGGCGGCGGTGAGCAGCGCGCCGTCCGGATCCTTCGCGTAGTAGGCGTCCAGCCAGCCGAGCCGCAGGTAGAAGATCGCGGCCGCGGACGGGTCGGCGGGGGCGAAACCTTTTTCCATGCACCAGTCGGCGACGTCCGCGGGGAGATCGCCTGGCGCCTCCATGACCTGGACGCAGAGTCTCTCCGCGAGCGTCGGGCTCATGTGGATCTCGACGAAGTCCCGCGCCACCGCCCTGACCGGTGCGCAGCGGTGGGTCACCATCGACAGCGCGTCCGCGACCGTGCGGGGGTCGTTCGGGTCCAGGCTGGGATCGGCCACCGCCAGCCTGCTCGTAACACCGCGGTCGTACTTCGCCGGCGCCGGCACGCCCTGGCTCATCAGCAGCGTCCAGAGCGCGTCGTCCCCGTAGTCCAAGGCCACCCGCCAGATCCGGTCACGCAACGCCCCCGGATCTCCGGGATCGGCGACGAGATCACCCAACGCCCGCAGCAGGAGCGCCCTGACCTCAGGCTCCGCGAGGGCTGCGCACAGCTCGGCGAACGCCGGTGACTCCGCTGCCGAGCCGGTGCCCTCACGGGCCCGGATCCGCCGCACCTTGGCCGTCAACCCCGCGATCCGCACCCGGGTGCTGATCCGCTTGGCGGAGTTCCTCATTCGTTCTTCCTATCGCGCACGTCCAGCCGATAGAAGCGCGGAGGCCGGCCCTCGCAAAACCGCCAAGGCTTCGCGTTCGCGAAAGGTGGGGCATCGCAGCCGGGCGTCGCGCTGCGCCTCCGTCTCCCGTCGGACGGCGGTGAGGCATTCGGCGGCCACCGGCGTAGGTGCCTAGAACGCTGCCTTACGCCATCGTCGCCCGGCGGCTGAACTCGGTGCGGAGCACTTGTGGTCGGTCGCGGTCGACCGGCAAGACCCTGCGCTCCCACTTCGCGTGGAAGCAGGAAGCCTCGGACCACACCGAGGGCAGTTCTGCTCGCCAGGGCCGCACGCTGAGCGGTCACGAAGTCGCTCCAATCGCTGCTGACCGGGCACAACGTTCGAAACTTTGCCCGGTCAGCGACAATTTCACTTGCTTTTCTGCCCGGTCACTTCACTTCGGAGCGGCGCAGGAACAGCAGCCCGATGGTCAGCGGCAGCACGATCCAGATCGCGGTGGTCGAGCCGAGCATGGCCCACTCCTCGCCAGTGTTCGTGGCGCCCCCGAAGAGGTTGACCTGGGTGTAGTTCCAGTCGATCCACGGCTGCAGGTCGTAGAACCAGTCGCGCACCTGGGCGAGCAGGGCGAGGATGCCCGGCAGCACGAGTGACACGACGAAGTAGCCGACGATCGCCGCAGCGGAGTTGCGCAGCACGACGCCGAGGGTGAACCCGATCGCCATACCGACGAGGTTGCCGAGCACGATCTGTGGCGCGGTCGAGAGCGAGATGTCCCAAACTGTGTCGACGCCGGCGAGCGCGGAGCCCGCCAGGTTGCCGAGGGCCCCGACGGCGAAGGCGACGGCCATCGAGACGATGCCGACCAGGAAGGTCGCGATCGCCTTGGCCCCGATCACCCGGCCTCGACTCGGCACGAGGGTGAAGGTCGTGAGCCCGCTGCGCTGGCTCCATTCGCTGGTGACGCCGAGGATCGCGATCATCGGCAGGATCACCGACATCGGGAAGCCGATCGCGGTCGCGAAGTTCTCGTAGGTGACCGCATCGTCGGGCGCGAAGATGATGACAGCGCCGGTGGCCACGACCGAGAGGACGCCGATGCTGAGCAGCATCCAGAAGCCCGAGCGAGTGTTGAACATCTTGCGGAGCTCGACCTTGATCAAGCGTGTTGTCGGTATGGCGCGGGCGGGCTGACGAGCCTGGACGGCCGCCGTCTTGGCGGTGCTGATCGTGGGGGAGACGGTCGTGGCGGTCACGCCGCAACTCCTTCGCGTTGAGTGTCGGCAGTGAGCGACAGGAACATGTCTTCGAGGCCCGCGCCTTCGGCAGAGCGGAGCTCGGTGAGGGCGATGCCGGCGGCCAGAGCCACCGCGCCCACCTGGGCGGGATCTGCGTCGGTGCGCACCGAACCGTCGCCGGCGAGCGTGCTGGCCATCCCGGCCTGCTCGAGGGCGTGCGCGAGATCGCGCGGCGACGTGGAGCGAGCGAGGGTGCCGGCAGCCGCGAGCAATTCCTCCTTGGTGCCGGACGCGACGATCTTGCCGTTGCCGATCACGACCAGGTCATCGGCGATGACCTCGATCTCGTGCAGGAGGTGCGACGACAGCAGCACGGTGCCGCCCTTGTTGGCATAACCGCGCAGCAGGTCGCGCATCCAGCGGATGCCGGCCGGGTCGAGGCCGTTGGCGGGCTCGTCGAGGATCAGCACGCGCGGGTCGCCCAGCAGCGCTGTGGCGATGCCGAGTCGCTGGCGCATACCGAGTGAGTAGTTGCGGACCCGGCGCTTGGCCTCGTTCGGCGTCAGACTGACGAGTTCGAGCATCTCGTCGACGCGGGTGCGCGGGAGCCCCATCGTGTCGGCGGCGATGGTGAGGATCTCGCGGCCGGTGCGGCCGGCGTGCTGCGCGGAGGCGTCGAGGAGGACGCCGACCTCGAGGCCGGGGTTGGGGAGGTCGGCGAACCGGACCCCGTCGATGGTGGCCGAGCCGGACGTCGGGGCGGTGAGACCGACCATGACGCGCAAGGTGGTGGACTTGCCAGCGCCGTTCGGACCGAGGAAGCCGGTCACGCGGCCGGGCTGGGCGGTGAAGGAGACGTTGTCGACGGCGGTGAAGCCGGCGTACCTCCGGGTCAGTGAGTCAACGGCGATCATGGCTCCAACCCTCGCCGCTCGACACCGGTCGGCACATCGGGTGTCACCCCCCACGCTGCCCCCAACCGACCCCCCGCCCAACCCTGAGTCGGGCTCGGGGTCACCCTGACCGTGCTGTTCCCTGACTGGGTGTTCCAGTCGATCCGAGCTTCCCCCGCTTTTACGGAGGGTTCTGAGCGTGGTCAGATGACCGCGGGAACGAAGCATCTGTGGCGGCACCGAAGAAGTGCCCCGATGAGCTGCGGGCCCGTGCGGTCCGGCTGTATCGGGAGGCAGACCCGAAGCCGGTGATCAGGCGACTCGCCGAACAGCTCGGGGTGCATCCGGAGGCGTTGCGCAACTGGATCCGCCGGGACCAGGCCGACCACGGCCTGCCCACCCACCGCGCTCAGCCACTTCAGCGTCAGGCTCGCCGCCGCCGCGGCTATCACCGTGCCGGTTACGCCCGAACTACCGGTCAAACTGATGAAGTCGACGCCCGGATGCGCGGCGCGCACTACCGGCTTCGACGTCGCCGTGGACGACGTTGCGGACGCCCGGCAGAGAGCCCACGGCCTCGCACGCCTTCGCCGGCTCCAGGACGCCGACCGGTGTCGTCGGCGCGGACTTCAGTGCCAGAGCGGCCGAGTTCGGCGACACGAACCGAGAACCCGGCACCCGGTTCACGCGCGGGGCTACGTGTGCTCGGGCTGGCCGGGATCGGACCCGGGCCGCACGCCGCGATGGTCCCGCCGGACCTCGGCGCCCCCTGAGCCGGCCTCCGTTTCCGCACGGCCCGGTTCAGTGGTGGTCCCCAGCGCCGCACGGGCCGCGTCGAGGATCTCCTGGGAGAGCGGGTCACCGCTGGTCGCGCGCGCCAGAACGAGCGCGCCGACCAGGGTGCTCAGCCGAGCGATGCCGTCCTCCCCGTCGCCGGTGGTGAGGTGCGCGGCGAAGTCCCGGACCCCCCGTGCGTAGACCCGTCGGGCCTCGCGCCCCTCCGGCTCCCGCGCGATGTCGGTGACCAGCGCCGCGACCGGGCATCCGTCCGCCCGGCCGTCCCGGTGGGCAGGCGAAAGATACGTGTTGATCAGTTCCCGCTGCGCCGCGGCCCGCTCCCCACCGTGCCGCTCCAGTTCCTCACCGTGGTGCCGGGCGAGCTCTTTCAACGCGAGCGCGGTGGCCTCGTCGACCAGCGCGTCCTTCGAAGCGAACTGCTTGTAGAAGCCGCCGTGGGTCAGCCCGGCCGCCTTCATGAGGTCGGCCACGCTGACGTGCGTCCCCTGCTCCCGGAAGAGCCGGGAGGCCGTCTCCACCACCCGGCGGCGATTCTCCTGCGCCTGGGCCTGTGACACGCGACCCATCAGCCACCTCCATATGGATGTCGGATCAAATCTATCCTAGTCTTCAATTAGATTTTGAACGACATCTAAATTCGAACGGGAGCCGAACATGGACCTCAGCCACGCCACCGCCGTGATCACCGGAGGCAACCGGGGCCTCGGCCGCCACCTTGCCGCTCAACTCACCGAGCGCGGCGCCAAGGTCTACGCGGCTGCCCGCCGACCCGAGACGATCGATCTTCCGGGGGTTGTCCCCCTCCTTCTCGACGTCACCGACGAGCACTCGATACACGCCGCCGCCCGGATCGCCTCCGACGCGACGATCCTGGTCAACAACGCGGGCATCTTCACCGGCGCCACACTGGTCGCGGGCGCAACCGACGCCATCCGCCGCGAGATGGAAACCAACTTCTACGGCCCGCTAGCCACGACTAGGGCTTTCGCCCCCGTGATCGCCGCCAACGGCGGTGGTGCCATCCTCAACATCCTCTCCGTCCTGTCCTGGGCCCACCCGGCCGCCGCCGGCTCGTACTCAGCCTCCAAGGCCGCCGCCTGGGCCCTGACCGACGCCACCCGCGAGGAACTCGCTCCGCACGGGATCACCGTCTCCGGCCTGTACGTCGGCTACATGGACACCGACATGGCCGAAGGCGTTCCGGCCGAGATGAAGTCCGATCCTGCCGAGGTCGCCGCCCAAGCCCTGTCCGGCATCGAGTCCGGCCTGCCCGAGATCCTCGCCGACGCGCTGACCCGCCAGGTCAAGCAGGCCCTGTCCGCCGCGCCGAGCATGGCCTGAGCGCACCCGGCCCTCTCCCGTAGGAGCAGAAGGACCATGAAGAGCTACCTGATCGAGCGGTACGGTGACCGGTCCGTGGTGCACGCCGCAGAGACCCCCACCCCGCAGCCGGGCCCCGCCGACGTCGTAGTCCACATCCACGCCGCGAGCGTCAACCCGCTCGACTTCAAGATCCGCGACGGCGCCTTCAAGAGGATCCTCCCGTACCGTCTTCCCCTCACCTTGGGCAACGATTTTGCCGGCACCGTGACCGCCACCGGGGCCTCGGTTACGCGCTTCGCCGTCGGTGACGAGGTCTACTCCCGCCCCAATAAAGATCGCATCGGCACCTTCGCCGAACAGATCGCCGTCCACCAGGACGACCTGGCACCCAAACCCGCCTCCCTCACCATGGCCGAGGCAGCCTCCCTCCCCTTGGTCGCCCTCACCGCCTGGCAGGCCCTGGTCGAGAAGGCCCGGGTCGAGCCCGGCCAGAAGGTCCTGGTCCACTCCGGCTCCGGCGGCGTCGGCAGCATCGCCGTCCAGCTCGCCAAGCATCTGGGCGCCTATGTCGCCACCACCGCGAGCGCCACCAGTGCCGCCCTCGTCAAGGAACTCGGCGCCGACGTCGTCATCGACTACCGAACCCAGGATTTCGAACAGGAACTCACCGGCTACGACGTCGTCCTCGACACCCTCGGCGGCGACAACCTGGAGAAGTCCCTCCGGATCCTCAAGCCGGACGGCAAGGCCATCAGCATCGCCGGCCCACCCGACGCCGACTTCGCCCGCGACCTGGGCGCGGGCCTCGTCCTCCGCCAGATCATGAACGCGATGAGCCTGACCACACGCCGCCACGCCAAACGCCGCGGCGCGACGTACTCCTTCCTCTTCATGAAGGCGAGCGGCGCACAGCTCCGCGAGATCACCGCCCTCGTCGACGCCGGAAGGATCCGTCCGGTCGTCGACCGCGTGTTCCCCTTCGACCAGACCCTGGACGCCCTGGACTATGCCGAGGACGGCCGCGCGAAGTCTGGCAAGGTCGTCATCGCCATGTCCTGAGAACGTCGCGACCCCGCGGACCCTCCCGGCCGAAACCCGACCCGGAACGACAGGTTGGACCTGTTCGGTTTCTCGCTGGGCGGACCCACAGGTCGGCCTCGACCTCGTCGACGCGTAGCTCCTGGTCGAGCGCTACGCGGCGGCGTTCGACGACCTGGAGACGCACGAAGCCCTGACCGCCCTCGGCTAGAGGAGTGCGCCCGCTAGTGGATGTGGGAGCCGCCGTTGACGTCGTACGTGGCACCCGTGATGTAGCCGGATTCTTCGCGGCAGAGGTAGGTGATCAGGTCCGCGACGTCGGCGACCCGGCCGTTGCGCCCGACCGGGATACCGGCGATCAGAGCGTCCTTGCGGTCGCCCTCCAGGGCTCCGCCGGTGATGTCGGTGTCGATCAGACCGGGCGCCACGCAGTTGACCGTGACACCGTTCGGGCCGAGTTCGCGGGCCAGAGCCCGCGCGAAGCCGAGCTGGGCCGCTTTGGCCGCGGAGTAGGCGACACCCCCGAACACTCCCCCGCCGCGTTCGGCCGACACCGACGACAGGAAGACGATGCGGCCGTAACCCCGCTCGACCATCCCGGGCGCGAGGCGCCTGGTGATGTTGAAAGCGCCTCGGACGTTGACCGCGAAGATGCGATCCCACTCCGCGCCCTCGACGTCCAGGAATCGGGTCGGCGAGGTGACGCCTGCGTTGTTGATCAGCGCCCCGACCGGTGGTGCGCCGGCGACCAGCGCGTCGACCGCCGCGGCGACCGCGTCCTCGTCGGTGACGTCACACGAGAGCCCGCAGGTCTGTGCGCCGCTCTCGACGGCGATCTCGTCGGCGGTGGCTTTCGCGGCAGCCTCGTCGAGATCGAGGATCGCGACGTTCCAGCCGGCCGACGCAAGGGCTTGGGCGGTGGCCCGGCCGATGCCCCGGCGCGAGGCGGCACCGGTGACGACGGCGGTGTAGTCGCGGACCGTCATGACAACTCCTTCTTCACCCGAGCGCAGAGCGCGTCGGTGGACAGGCCGTAGCGGTCGTGCAGGGTGGGGAGGGCGCCGGCGGCGAGGAACTCGTCGGGCAGTGCGGCGGGCACGATCCGGGTGGCGATTCCGGCGTAGGCGACGGTGGCCGCGACGGCCTCGGACAGGCCACCGATCCGGGTGTGGTTCTCGCAGGTGACGACGAGCCGGTCACCGCGTACCGCGTTCAGGATGGCGTCCGTATCGAGTGGTTTGATCGTCGGGACGTGCAGGACCGCGACGTCGACATGGTCTTTCTGCAGACGCTCCGCGGCCTGCAGCGCGCGCATCGTCATCAGCCCGGTGGAGATGAAGACGACGTCGTTGCCGCCGCGCAGCGAAGCGGCGCGGCCGAGCTCGAAGCGGTAGTCGTACTCGTCGAGGACCGTGGGCACCTTGCCGCGCAGGAGGCGCAGGTACGTGGGCCCGGGGTGGTCGGCGAGCGCTGGGACCGCCTGCTCGATGTCGACCGAATCGCAGGGGTCGACGATCGTCAGGTTCGGGCAAGCTCGGAGGATCGCCAGATCCTCGGTGGCCTGGTGGCTGGGGCCGTAGCCGGTGGTCAGGCCGGGTAGCGCGCCGACGACGTTGACGTTGAGGTTCGGTTCGGCGATGTCCAGGCAGAGGAAGTCGTAGGCCCGGCGGGTGGCGAACACCGAGTAGGTGGACGCGAACGGGACCAGTCCGACCTCGGCGAGTCCGGCGGCGGCCCCGAGCATCGCCTGCTCGGCCATGCCCATCTGGAAGAACCGCTCGGGGTGGGCGTCGCGGAAGACGTGCATGTCGGTGTATTTGGCCAGGTCGGCGGAGAGTCCGACGATCTCCGGACGCTCGTCGGCGAGCCGGGCGAGCGCGTGACCGAACGGGACGGAATTCGTGCGCTGGTCCGCGTCGGCGAACGAGGCGATCATCGCCGACGTGGTCAGCCGCTTGACCGGTGCGCTCATGATCGGTCTCCTTCCAGGGCGTGGCGGGCGGCCTGCCATTCGTGTTCGGCGACCGGCATGAAATGCGCCTTCTCGCGGGTCTCCAGGAACGGCACACCGCGGCCGATGCGGGTGTCGCAGATCAGCACCGACGGCCCGTCGAGGTGGGACCGGATCTCGTCCACCCCGGCGAGCAGCGCCGGAACGTCGTTGCCGTCGACCCGGACCGCGTGCCAACCGAACGCTTCCCACTTGGCGGTCACCGGTTCGGTGCGCAGCACGCCTGTGGTCGGGCCATCGGCCTGCAGGCCGTTGACGTCGACGATCGCGGTGACGTTGGACAGGCGGTGGTGGGCGCAGGCCAGAGCGGCCTCCCAGGTAGAGCCCTCGTCGAGCTCTCCGTCGGAGAGCAGGTTGAAGACCCGCGCGGGGTTCCCGCGGTGCCGGAGGCCCAGGCCCATTCCGCAGGCGACGCCGAGCCCGTGGCCGAGTGAGCCCCCGGAGATCTCCATGCCGGGCGTGTAGGAGGCCATACCCGACATCGGCAACCGGGACTCGTCCGCCCCGTAGGTTTCCAGCTCCTCGAGCGGGATCGTGCCCGCCTCGGCGAGTGCGGCGTACAGCGCGATCGCGTAGTGGCCGATCGAGAGCAGGAACCTGTCGCGGCCGTCCCAGCCCGGGTCGTCCGGGCGCAGCCGCAGCTCGCCGTCGTCGCGGGCGTAGAAGACCGCGAGGACGTCGGCGACGCCGAGGGCTTGGCCGATGTAGCCCTGGCCCTGCACCTCCCCCATCAGCAGAGCGCTGCGGCGGATGCGGGTCGCGGCCTGGGCGATCCGAGTCGCCTTCGTCTCGATGATCGTTGTCGTCATGGCGGTTTCTCCTGGGTCGGCAAGGCTCATGCGCTGGTCACGGAGTTCGGCCGCACGAAGTCCGGTGCGGCCGCCGCCTGCTCCAGAGCCGCGATCTCGGCGCGCTTGGCCGCGCCCCAGGTCTCCGGCGTCAGCAGGGCGGCGATCAGGCCCAGGACGCCGTACCCGGTGAACAGCAGCGCCGGGCCGATCCAGCCGACCCCGGCGAACAACGCGGTGGCGATCAACGGCGTGAACCCGGAGACGACCGCGGAGAGCTGGTACGCCAGCGACGCACCGGTCGTGCGGGTGCGGGCGGCGAACAGCTCGGAGAACCAGGCACCCTGCACGCCGGCCAGGCAGTTCTGGCAGATCGCGTAGCTGATGACGAAGGCCAGCACGATCGCGAACGCCGCACCGGTGTTGAGCATCAGGAACAGCGGCACGCCCCATGCCACGGTGATCGCGGTCCCGAACAGGTACACCGGACGACGCCCGACCCGGTCGGTCAGAGCGCCCCACGCCGTCGTCGCGAAAATGCCGATCCCGGCGGCGAGCATCAGCGAGAACAGCGTCAGCGACCGATCCGCGAGTTCCTCACTCGCCAGGTACGACAGGACGAACGTCACCGAGATCGCGTAGCCGGCGGTCTCGGTGACCCGCAGGCAGAACGCGCGGACGATCTCGCGCCACCCGGTGCGCAGCACCTCGAGCAGCGGATTGTGCGAGACGTCGCCCTCGGCCTTCAGCTCCTCGAACTCCGGCGACTCCTCGACCTTCAGCCGGATGACGATGCCGACGACGATCAGCACCGCGCTGAGCAGGAACGGCACCCGCCACGCCCATTGGTTACCGAGGGGGACGCTGACCAGGAACGCGGTGTTGGCCAGGAGCAGTCCGAGCGGGAACCCGGCCTGGGTGATGCCGGTGTAGAGGCCACGTTTACGCCACGGCGCGTGCTCGAAGGTCATCAGGATCGCGCCACCCCACTCGGCGCCGAACGCCAGGCCTTGTACGACCCGGACCGCGACCAGCAGTACTGCGGCCCAGACGCCGATCTGCTGATAGGTGGGTAAGAGGCCGATCAGGACAGTGGCGACCCCCATCAGCAGGAGCGAGCCTACGAGCACCGGCTTGCGGCCGATGCGGTCCCCGAGGTAGCCACCCACGAGACCACCGAGCGGCCGGACCGCGAATCCGATCCCGAGGGTCGCGAACGACAGCAGCGTGCCGGACAGGGGGTCGGACGAGGGGAAGAAGACCTCGTTGAAGTAGAGCGCTGCGGCGGTGCCGAAGCCGATGAAGTCGTATGTCTCGATCGTCGCGCCGACCGAGGACCCGATCGCGACTCGGCGTCGCGCGGGCGTGCCGTGCACCGCGGCACGGGGGGTGTGCAGTCCGGACATGAGGATCTCCGCGGATCGTCGTCGTGATAGAGACGGTGGCGGTGCTGACTGTTGACTGTTAACAGTCGACAGTCCCAACACGGTGACCCGAGATCCGCGGACTGTCAACAGGTGGCCTGGGGGATCTCCCCCTGGATCGAATCAGCGCGCGGGAGCCGCGGCGAAGTGCTCGGCAGCACCCGCCATGTGTTCCTCGACGACCGCGACCGCCGCGTCGGCCTCTCCCCGCTCGATCGCCTCGACGATCAGGGCATGGCGACCCGGCGTCATCATCGTCGGCGCATCCTCCGGATCACGGTTCATGATCGTCACCCGGATCCGACCCTCCAGATGCCGCCACGACTCGACGAGCATCGCGTTCCCTGACAGCTCACAGAGCCGCACGTGGAAACCGAGGTCGGCCTCCACACGGGCCGAGAAATCGTCCCCGGCCGCCGCGATCGCCTCGATCGCCACCTCCAGCGCGGCTACGGCCGCCGATCGGTCCGGTAGCGCGATGATCTCCCGGACCGCGAGGCCCTCCAGAGCCGCCCGAACCCGGAACAGGCCGCGGATCTCGTCCTCGGAGAGCGAATTCACCCGCAACATCGACCGGTGACTGACCGTCACTAGACCTTCCTGCTGGAGGTGGCGCAGCGCCTCTCGCACGGTGCCGCGGCTGACACCCAGACGCCCCGCGAGCTCCACCTCACCGAGGTGGTCTCCCGGCCGGTACGCGCCCGACGTGATCGCCGACCGCAGCGCCTGAAGAGACCGTTCCCGCAACGTGCTGCGATCGATGTTCGGCAACGGCTCGACGGACACGGGGCTCCCTCCGACTGATCACAGACTACCCGCGGTCAGGAAGAGCCCTTCGGGTTGCCTTCCGCCATTCGTGCGCGGGCCGGAACGGCAAACGGTCCTCAGCTCTCGGGATGCTCCCGCACCGCGTAGACGTCGTGGGAGTGCAGCGAAGCAATGGTGTCCTGATAGCGATCTACCGGAGTGGTAGCGGCCACCACCACGGAGACACCGACGCGGGATCGCGAGTCGATGATCGCCCGTCGGAAATCATCGACGGTGCTCACCCTGACCGCCATACAGCCGATCGCCGCCGCGATCGCCACGTAGTCGAAATTCTTGTCGAACTCGAGGCGATGACGCGCCCGCGCTGCCCGTTGTACACGCAGCCGAGGACAGTGATGTCGAGCACGACCACGGTCAGCCCGAACCCGCATCGCGGCCCGGGTCGGATCGTGTGAGGAGGCCTTGTCGGCGATCACCCGGTCCGGACGTATGCGGGGCCGGCCCCGCCCGATCCGGGCGACCCGAAGGGAATCGATCAGCGGCAGCAACCGCGGGTTGTCCCCTGGCCGGGCGTCAGCACGATCCGCATCGGCAAGCCGCGCGTCTCGGCAGGCTCTGCGAGCAGCACGACCGTAGTCAGAAGCGGCTCGATCTCCCGGGATCCCGGTCGAACGCGGAGCGAGCAAGGGTCAGGCGTCAACGACCGTCGTCGACTGAGCATTCACCGGGCACGGGAGCGTGGGATCGAACGTGATCGACACGGCACTCACCACCAGCTGACCGCCGATGGTCTGGGCGGCAATTTCCGGAGGTGTTCCCGGTGCGGTCCGGTTGACCTCCTGCGCGAAGACGAGCACTTTCCAGAGGCCGGCGATCTCCTCCCCGAGCTCCCGCAGCTCGTTCGCCGCTTGCACTAGGTCGAGCGAGCCGGTGTACACCCCGTCGCCCGCCTGCTGATCGGCTCCGATGCCGTCGTCAGTGATCGGGATTTGGAAAAGCCGCCCGCCCGGCGCCTGCCAGACGGCCAGCGCATAGAGACCTGGGCTACGCCGTAGGTGACGCGGCGAACAACCTGGCGTTCTCGATAACGTCGTTCTTCCTGCTGATCTACTACACCGACGTGGTGGGAATCAGCGCGGCGGCGGCCGGAACGCTGTTCCTCCTGATCCTGATCTGGGGACGACACGGTGGTCGAGCAGTGCCAACAGTTCGCCGGCCTGGCGGCCGCGATGAGCCCGCGGGTCGCCTGGGCCGTCACCACCACCCAATAACCCGGCGTCCTCGGCCTCGATCGCCGACGGGCGCCAAGCCTCGAAGATCAGGGCGAGGTTTCAGCTTTTCGGATCCTGCGAGCCACCCGAGCCGGGGGTTTCCATGACGCCGTCGAGCGTGAGCTGATCAGTGAACCGCGTCAGCAGCGTGGCGAGAGTCGCTACGTCGTCGGGTGACCATTCGCTCAGGACGTCAGCGAAAACGGCTGCGCCGCCGGCATCGAACTCACGCTGCCATTGACAGCCCTCGTCGGTGGCGCGCAGCAGGGTCGCCCTGCCGTCCGAGGGATCGGGTTCTCTCGTGAGCAGCCCGTGCGCTTCCAGGCGCCGGAGCTGCGGCGAGATCGTGGACTTGTCCACGCCCTGCATGCGGGCGGCATCCGAGACGCGCACGGTGCCCGCCGCGACGATCGTCCTGACCAGCCATGCGTCGTTGGGCGACAGCTTTCCCGCAGCGCCGAGCAGGCGGCGGCGCACGTCGCCTCGGCTGGTCCACCAGGTCAGTCGCGCCGTTGCCTGCTGCACTCGAGCGGCAGCGGCCGCCACCTCGGTCGAATCCACCACGATCGTTCCCTCCACAGCGACCCTCGCCAATTGGTTTGTTGCATCAAACCAACCAGCAGGATATAGTTTGGTTCGTCGGACCAAACTAGCACAGCCACAGTCGTGGCTCCCACGGAAGGAACCTAAGATGCGAAAACGTCCGTCCACGTCAACCGATCGCCTGCAGGCACTCTCCTGGTTCAGCATCTACGTCCTGCTGGCCGCATTCGTCATCGTGCTCCTCACGACCGGCGGCCTCACCGCCGCCATCGTCGGCGCACTGCTGGTCGGCGTTTTGATCGGCAGTTATCGGCTCGAGCAATGGGCACGGCAGCACACGATCTATGCCTCTGAGCCGCGCCCGGCCCCGGTGAAGCGCATCCCGGCCTCGAACACCCGCGCAGCCGCTGCTCGCGCCCCGCGGGCGTCCCAGGACGAGGCAGCTTGACCGCAGGACCCGACCGGCACGTCCCGCGACACCCATCGGAGGTGGGGCATGAATCTGGAGCGGACAGTTCTTCTCTCGATAGGAGTTTCCTACTCCTTCGTCACCGCCAGCGGGCAGCGCGCCGCGGTGATCGTGCACGGATCCGGTGATCGTTCCCTCGTCGTCTACGAGTCCGACGACTCCGAGCAGGTGCTGCACGCGCTGGACCTGGAGGAAGCAGAAGCACGGACGGTTGCTGAGCTACTGGGTCTGCCCCTGGTCGCCGACCGGGTCGCGAACGTGGTGCCGGGGATGGACGGGATGAACGCCGTGCGCATCCCACTGCCGGTCGGCTCGCCGTGCGCTGGACGTGCACTCGGCGAGACCCGGGCGCGGACCCGTACCGGCGCGTCCATCGTCGCGGTGCTGCGGGACGGACAGACGGTGATGGGGCCCGCACCGGACTTCGTACTCCAGCACGGTGATTCGGTAGTGGTGGTGGGCGATGATCCAGGCATAGCGGGCATCCGTGAGTTGCTCATCACCGGCTGAGCAGTGAGCCTCAGGGTGGTTGTTCCGTCGCGGGGCCGGATACGGCACGCCTCGCGTAGGTCCCCCGGCCGGAACTCCTAGGAGGGGCGAGTGCTGGTCCTGCTGGTTGTCCATCTGATCGCCGCCTCGCTCGCTCCCCTCCTGGTTCAACGGCTAGGGCTGCGCGCCTTCTATCTGCTGGCCACGGTTCCGGCGGCGGCGGTCGCGTGGGCGCTGGCGCACACGGCCGGGATGCTCGACGGTCGCGCGGTGGTCGAGGTGTACCCCTGGGTACGCCAGCTGCAAATCGACCTGGCGCTGCGAATGACCACGCTCTCGTGGTTGATGGTGCTGCTCGTCGGTGCGGTCGGAGCCCTGGCACTCGTCTACTGCGTCCGGTACTTCACTGCTGACGAGCCGGGCCTGGCCCTCTTCGCCGGCGTCTTCGTGGGATTCGCCGGCGCGATGCTCGGCCTGGTCGTCTCCGACAACCTGCTCGTGATGTACACGTTCTGGGAACTGACGACCGTACTGTCCTACCTGCTGATCGGGCACAACCCAGCCAGCCGAACCAGCCGGACGGCCGCCACCCAGGCCTTGATCCTCACCACGTTGGGCGGCCTGGCCATGTTGGTCGGGATCATCATGCTCGGCGAACACGCCGGCAGCTATCGGTGGTCGCAGATGGCCGCCGACCCGCCGACCGGCGGCTACCTCTCGATCGCGCTGGTCCTCCTGCTGGCCGGTGCGCTGTCCAAGTCCGCGATCTTCCCGTTCAGTTTCTGGCTTCCCGCCGCGATGGCCGCTCCCACGCCGGTCAGCGCTTATCTGCACGCTGCCGCAATGGTCAAGGCGGGTGTCTTCCTACTTGCTCTGGTCGCGCCGGTCTACGCCGACGCTGCGATCTGGCGACCGGTCGTCCTGATCGCCGGAATCCTGACGATGCTCTTCGGTGGGTGGACGGCGTTGCGCCAGCACGACCTGAAATTGCTTCTCGCGTACGGCACGGTCAGCCAGCTCGGGCTGCTGTTCGTCGTGCTCGGCGCCGGTTTCCGGGCCGCCGCGCTGGCCGGGGTGATGATGCTGCTGGCGCACGCGCTGTTCAAGGCCGCGCTGTTCTTCGTCGTCGGCATCATCGACCACACCGCGGGCACCCGGGATCTGCGCCGGATCACCGGGCTCCGGCGCCGAGAGCCGCTGTTGTTCGCGGTGGCCGTCCTCGCATCGGCGTCGATGGCAGGCGTACCGCCGCTGGCCGGATTCGTCGGCAAGGAGGCGACCTTCGAGGCGTTCTTCGCAGCTGACCGCTGGCGATGGGTGACCTTGGTCGGCGTTGTGGCCGGGTCGGCCCTGACGGTCGCGTACAGCCTGCGGTTTCTCTGGGGCGCGTTCGCCGACAAAGCACCAACGAGGACGGCCAGCGGCGGTGCGTTCGCCAAGCCTCCTGCCCACCGGGTGTCGGTCGTCTTTCTCCTCCCGGCGGCGCTGCTCGCGGTGGCCGGTCTCGCCGCCGGGCTCGGCGCATCAGGGCTGGACCGACTGTTTGCCGGATACGCCGACGCTTTCCCGGACACGGACGGATATCACCTCGCACTGTGGCACGGCCTGACGCCCGCGCTGGGATTGTCCGCGCTCGCGCTCGCCGCGGGCGCCGTGGTGTTCAAGTGGACGGTCCGGCCGGGCGGGTGGCAGCGGCTGCGGCTGCCGGTGACGGGCAGCACCGCATACGAGCGAATCATCGGCTGGGTGGGGCGGCTCGCCGTCGAGGTGACCGGGGCTACCCAACGCGGCTCACTGCCGTTCTATCTGGGCACGATCCTCCTGGTCCTGACGGCGCTGGGCAGCAGCGCGTTGCTCCTGGGCGGACCCTTTCCGGCCCAGGGCCGGCTATGGGACACGCCGCTACAGCTTGTTCCGGCGGGTGCTCTGGTCATCGCTGCGGTCTTCGCGGTGCGGGCCCATCGCCGGTTGACCGCCGTCGTCTTGGTGGGAGTGACGGGCTACTCGACGGCGATGCTGTTCGTCCTGCACGGCGCACCGGACCTGGCCATGACCCAGTTCCTGGTCGAGACGTGCACCCTGGTGATGTTCGTGCTGGTGCTGCGCAGGCTGCCCGGGCACTTCTCCCGCCGACCGTGGGTGGCCAGCCGATGGATGCGAGTTGCCATCGGCGTCGCGGTGGGCACGGTGGTCGCCGGCATGGCATACGTGGCAACCGGCGCCCGTCAGGCGACGTCCATCGCTACCGGCTTTCCGGAGCCCGCCGTCTCCTACGGCGGCGGCCGGAACGTGGTCAACGTGACCCTCGTCGACATCCGGGCCTGGGACACCATGGGTGAGATCTCGGTGCTGGTGGCTGCCGCCACCGGCTTGGCCAGCCTCGTCTTCGCCGGTTCGGGACAGCTGCGCCGCGGGCTCCTCCGACCACCGCCGCTGGCGCCACCGCCGGGGCGAATCTGGCTGATGGCCGGGCACACCGTCCAGGCCGGACTGCGCTCACCCATCCTCGAGGTGGTCACACGGCTGCTGTTCCACACCATCGTGCTGTTCTCCGTCTACTTGCTGTTCTCCGGTCACAACGCCCCCGGCGGTGGTTTCGCGGGCGGACTCGTGGTCGGGCTGGCCCTGGTCCTGCGGTACCTCGCGGGCGGCCGCCACGAGCTGAACGTGGCCGCACCGGTCGACGCCGGTCTGATGCTCGGCACCGGCCTGCTCATCGCCGTCGGCACCGGCGTGACGGCCATGCTCTTCGGCGGTGAGGTACTGCAGAGCACACTGCTGGACGCGCACGTGCCGGTGCTCGGGCACGTCCACTTCGTCACGTCCATGATCTTCGACGTCGGCGTCTACCTGGTCGTGATCGGCGTGATCCTGGAAATCCTGCGCAGCCTCGGCAGCGAGGTGGACCGCCAGGAGCAGGCCGAGTGGGCCCAAACCGAGGCCGTCGCCCGGCGCGACGAGGAGGAGCTGGTGTGAGGCCGAATCTGCTCTTGGTGATCGTCATCGGAGTGCTCTTCGCCTGCGGTGTGACCCTGCTGCTCGAGCGCACTCTGACTCGGGTGATCCTCGGGGTGACCCTGCTCGGCAACGGAGCGAATCTGCTGATTCTGTTGGGCGGCGGGTACGGCGGACCGCCGATCGTGGGGGTCACTCCCGAGTCCGAGATGAGCGATCCTCTCGCCCAGGCCATGATCCTGACCGCCATCGTGATCACGCTCGGCATGACCGCCCTGCTCCTGGCGATGGCCTATCGCAGCTGGGTCTTGACCGGACACGACGAGGTGCAGGACGACATCGAGGACCGTCGGATCAGGCAGCGCGCCGAACAGGACCAGGGCCCGGAGGGCCAGGACGACACGGAGGGCGAGTCCGCGCTCGTGGCTCCGGTGCCGACCGCCGACGAGGAGGGAAGACCGCGATGACGTGGCTCGTCCCGCTGCCGGTGGTGATGCCGCTGCTCGGCGCGGCACTGATCCTGGTGATCGTCCGACGGCCGGTGGTTCAGCGGGCGGTCAGCCTGGTCGTGCTGGCCGCCACGCTCGCCGTCGCAGTGGCGCTCCTGGCGCTGACCACCGCAGACGGTCCAATGGTCGTCTCCGTGGGCGGATGGGCCGCCCCGATCGGCGTCGTGCTCGTCGCCGACCAGCTCGCGGCTTTGATGCTCGTGGTCTCCTCCGCGGTGACGCTGAGCGTGCTGGTGTACTCGATCGGTCAGGGCGTGACCCAGGGCGACGACCGAGTCACGCCGGTGTCGGTCTACCATCCGACGTACCTGATCCTCACGGCCGGTGTCACCAACGCGTTCCTCGCCGGTGACCTGTTCAACCTCTACGTCGGCTTCGAGATCCTGCTCGCCGCCAGCTACGTCCTGATCACCCTCGGCGCCACCGAGGGCCGCATCCGCGACGGCACCACTTACGTGGTGGTCAGTCTCTTGTCGTCGCTCGTCTTCCTGATCGGCATCGGCCTGGTGTACGCGGCCACCGGCACCCTCAACCTGGCCCAGTTGGCGGGCCGCCTCGACGCCCTGCCCGACGGCGTGCGATTGGTGCTCCAGAGCACGCTGCTGCTGGCGTTCGGCATCAAGGCCGCCGTGTTCCCCCTGTCGGCCTGGTTGCCCGACAGCTACCCGACGGCCATCGCCCCGGTCACCGCTGTCTTCGCCGGCCTGCTCACCAAGGTCGGCGTCTACGCGATCATCCGAACGGAGACGCTGCTGTTCCCCGGGGGCAGGGGCGCGGATGTGCTCCTGATCGCCGCCCTGCTGACCATGCTCGTAGGCATCCTCGGCGCGGTGGCCCAGTCGGACATCAAACGGCTGCTGTCGTTCACGCTCGTCAGCCACATCGGCTACATGCTCTTCGGGATCGGGCTCGCCTCCACTGCCGGGCTCGCCGCGGCCATCTTCTACGTGGTGCACCACATCGTCATCCAGACGACGCTGTTCCTCGCCGCCGGCCTGATCGAGCGACGAGAAGGCACGACCAATCTGGAGCACCTCGGTGGCCTGGCCCGGCTGGCACCGTTGCTCGGCGTTTTGTTCTTCATCCCGGCGCTCAACCTCGCCGGCATCCCGCCGTTCTCCGGCTTCCTCGGCAAACTCGGGCTGCTGCAAGCCGGAGTCAGCGACGGTGGGACGCTCGGCTGGCTACTGGTCGCCGGCGGAGTGCTCACCAGCCTGCTGACTCTCTACGCGGTGTCCCGGGTGTGGAATCTGGCCTTCTGGCGCACCCCGATTACCACGCTCACCAGCGGCCCCGAGGCGTCCAGCGAAGGCGAGGCGTCGCCGGCTAGCACAGCGGTGGACAGTGAAACCGGTCCGCGACTGCCGCGGCTGATGGTCGCGGCAACGCTCGCGCTGGTCGTGCTCGGGGTCGGCCTGACCGTGGTTGCCGGGCCCTTGTTCGACATCAGCACCGACGCCGCCACCCAGTTGCTGGATCGCCAACCGTACGTTCGGGCCGTTTTCCCGGACGGTGCGCCGTGACGGCGGGCAACGACCGGATCGAAACTCCGGACGACGTCCGCTCCGACACCACTTCGGCCGCGCCCGGTGGGCTGTCTCGGCGGATCCGCTGGCGAGACCGGGCGGTCGCGGTCGCCGTCCTGGTCACCGTGTGGACTCTGCTGTGGGGCGTGTTGTCCTGGGCGAATCTCCTGAGCGGGCTGCTGGTCTCAGCCGTCGTGCTGACCGTCTTCCCCCTGCCGCCGGTCACTTTCGCCGGCCGGCTACGGCCACTGGGGCTGGCACGCTTCTCGCTGCAGTTCTTCGTCGATCTCGTGCGCGCGAGCGCACAGCTGAGTTGGATGGCCTTCCGGCCCGGCCGCCAGCCACGAAGCGCCATCATTCGCGTACCGCTGCGAGTGCGCTCCGACCTCGTTCTCACTCTCACCGGCGAGGTCGTCTCGTTGGTCCCCGGCAGCCTGATCGTCGACACCGACCAGGCCAGTACTGCCCTCTACATCCACGTCATCGGTGTCGCCGATCGCGCGGAGGTGGAGCGTTTCCGCCGAACCGTGTACGAGGTCGAGGCCCGCATCGTGCGGGCCATCGGCTCCGACGCCGAGATACGTCAGCTGGACACCCCGCCCACCGCGAGCCAGGGAGACCCCACATGATCATCGTCGCGGCGGCCGTCACGGCACTTCTTGCCGCAGGGGCCGTGCTGGTGCTGATACGACTGGTCCGCGGCCCCTCGACGCTGGACCGCATCGTCGCCGCCGACGTGCTACTCGCCATCGTGGTCTGCGCGATCGCCACCGAAGCGGCCTACACGCGCGACGCCACCTCACTGCCGATCCTGGTCGGACTGTCGATCCTCGGCTTCATCGGCTCGGTCAGCGTCGGCCGGTTCGCCCCGGGGAGCAGGCGATGACCATTCAAACCGTCGCCGACGTCCTCGCCGCCACCTGTCTGATCTCCGGCGCCGTCCTCAGCGTGGCGGCCGGGGTCGGTCTCCTCCGCTTTCCGGATCTGCTGTCCCGGATGCACTCCGCGACCAAGCCCCAGGTGCTCGGGCTGCTGCTGATCCTCACCGGCGCCGCCCTGCGGCTGCAGAACACGATCGACATCACCACCCTCGTCCTCGTCGGCGTGTTCCAACTCGCGACGGCTCCCGTCAGCGCCCACATGGTCGGCCGGGCGGTCTACCGTGCCGGGCGGGTACGCCAGGACGTCCTGATTCTCGACGAGCTGACCGATCACACCAGTGATCAGGTCTCCGAGCCGGATCCCGCCCCTCGCGAGCCCTCGACCAGGGACGACTGAACGACAGCGCCCACGTTCGCTGTGCTGGCCGCGGAGTCCTAGAGGGGTGCGGAATCAGTGTTTCGGTGCGGTCACCGAGTCGGCGTGGTTGCTCGTCCCCGCCGGCGCGCTGAGTACTCCTGTCGCGAGCAGACGATAACCTGGCCGCGGCGAAGCGTAGCCGAGCGTTTACCGTCGAGACTCGACCTGGAGGGCATGATGCCCATCTTCATGATCGAACGACGCTTCGCCGAGGAGTTCGAGCCGACGCTCCACGGGGCCGCGGAAGTGAACCTGATCAACGACGAAGAAAAAGTGCGCTGGCTGTACTCGTTCCTCGCGGCCGACAAACGCAAAACCTACTGCCTCTACGAGGCGGAGTCGGCCGAGGCGATCCGGCGGGCAGCGGCTCGCGCGGGGCTGCCCGCGGACGTCGTCGTCGAGCTCGGTGACCGGATCGAAGCGACCGGTCGCATGGTGCCGGTGGAGTCCTGAGCCGGCCTGCCGATTCCACCCGGCCGTTAGTCGAGCAGCCCGTGCGCCGAGGCGAACATGGCCACCTGCGTCCGATTCCCACAGCCGGTCTTCGTCATGATGTTCCGCACGTGATTCGCGGCGGTGTGCTCGCTGAGCGTCAGTGCCCTGGCGATCTCGCGGTTGCTGCAGCCGGTTCCGACCAGCCGCAGTACCTCCTGCTCGCGCCGAGTGAGACCGGCCGGACGCCCGACGCGCTGGGCCAGCCGGGACCGCAGCCGCACCATTCCGTGCTGGTCGGCGAGGGCTGCGGCTTCCCGGTGGAGCCGGACCGCGAGGGCTCCGTCACCTCGGGACCGCGCGTGGGCCGACCACGCGGCGAGCGTGTAGGCGCGGTGCAGGACGCTGCCGGTCCGGTCGTCGAGGTCGAGCGCCGCCTCGAACCGCCGTCCGGCGGACTCCTTGCCCAGCAGGCTCTCGAGCGCGCCGAGGTACCGGTCGGCGGCGCCGAACACTGCGGCGAACGGGCCCATCAGGAGATTGAGCCCCGCGTAGTCGGCCAGCAGCGGCCGCACCCACGCGGCAGCGTCCGGGTCCTGCAGCGCTAACGCGGCCTCCGCAACGAACGCCAACGTCGCCGGGCGCCGGGCGGAGTCTCGATGTTCCGCGGACATGTTCCGCAGGTGGGTCAGCATCCGGCGGGCGGCGTCGTCCAAACCCAGCTCGACGTAGAGGGCGAGCAGCGCAGGCGGCCAGTGTTCCTCCCAGGACTCACGACCGGTGACGAACGCGCGCGCCGGCTCCACCCCGCCGGTCTCCCGCCGGACCACGAATGACTGGACGCCGTACAGCCCGTCCGCCTCGGAGCCGGTGAACGTGCCGCTGAGCGCGAGCAGGTCCTCGGTCAACCGGATCGCGTCGTCGAAGCGGGCCTCGATGACCGCGACGCCGTACGCGGCGCACCCGGCGATGTGGCTCCAGTAGCGATGTCCCGCGGCGACCGCCGTCCGCTCGACGTCGACGCGGGCGGCGGCCAGTTCGCCCGCGTCCCCTCGCTGGTAGGCCAGCGTACAACGGTGGTACGCCGACGGGCCCAGCAGAAGCCACTGCCCGGTCTGCGCGGCGACGTCGGCGAGTTCCTCCGCGCGGGCCTGCTTGACGTCGTTGACCGTGGGATGGTTGCCGATCTGTACCGACGCGGCGAGGGCCGTGCCGAGTCGCACTGGGTCACCGGCGGCACGCGCAGCCGTGATGGCCTGGGCCGCGAGCGCCTCGGCGGCGTCCGCGGCTCCGCTCTGGGACGTCGCACGGGCGAGGCTGGCCAGCGCGGCCACGTACTGGGGATGCGCTTCGTCCACCTGTGCGTCCGCGATCGCGCGGCGCAATAGCGCCAGGACGGCGGGGCCGGAGTCGGCGGTGTACCAGGCCACCTCCTCGAACAGCATCGTAGCTACCAGCCGCCGCTCCGGGTCACCCGCGTCGGTCAGGCGCCGGTACAGGTCACGGGCCTCCGCGAACTCGCAGGCGAGCAGATGGCTGTGCGCCGCCCTGGCAAGCAACGCGTCGCGCCGCGGCGCGTCCGTGCTGTGCGCGGCTGCCTGCTCGAACAACCCGGCGGCTTCCGCGTGCGCGAGGCAGCGATCGGCGATGTCGGCCGCCTCGGCGAGGTACCGCACCGCGGCGTCGCCGTGCCCGAGCAGGCTCGCCCCGGCGAAGTGATGCGCCAAGCGGCGGACGGGGGCACCCCGAGCCTCAAGCAAGAGCGCGGCACGTTCGTGGTGCTCGGCGCGTTCGAGCGACGGGAGCGCGTCCAGAGCCGCCTGCCGGACCAGCTCGTGGACGAAGCGGTAGACCTCGGTCCGGTCCCGCGCCACGTCGAGCAGCCCGGCGTCCACCAAATCGTCCAACGCAGGAAGGCCGTCGGCACCACGCACCAGCGGCACAACTTCGCTCGCGTCGACCTCCTCCCCGAGGACAGCGGCGACGGTCAGCGTCGTCCGTTGCTGCGCCGACAGCCCACGGATCCGCTGTCCGAGCGCGTCGGTCACCGCCTGCGGGGCGCGCGCTTCGACAGCACCGGCCTCACGGCACAGCTCGCGCAGATAGAACGGGTTTCCCCCGGTGCGGTCGCGGAGCAGAACGGCGGTCCGCATCGCGCGCGGAACCGGTACACCGGACGTCGCGACGAGATAGTCGGCGATGCTCTCCGTGTCCAGCGGCGCCAGGTCGAGCCGACGCACGCCGTCGAGTCGGTACTGCCCGGCGATCAGATCGACCAGCGCCTGCGAGCGGTCCGGCATCGTGGTTCGGTGCGCCCCCAGGACGACCAGCGGCAGGCTCTCGCTGTGCTCGATGACGTAGTCCAGCAACTGCAGCGCCGTCGTTCCGGCCCGATGCAGGTCATCGAGCAGAAGGACGAGCGGCTGGTGCTCTGCGACGGCGCGCAGGCAACACAGGAACGCCTCGTAGCGAGCGCGACGCTCGTCGATCCGGGGCTCGGCAGCCGCGGCCGGCTCCGCGTCGTCCGCGAGCACCGCCAGATGACGCGCGGCGCCTTCGGCCCGCAGCGCGCCGGACGTCACAGCGTCCCCCAGCACGCGGGCCGGCCCGTCGAAAGGCTGATACGGAACGCCGAGGTCCGCCACGCAACGACCATGAAGGACCGCGGCGCCGAGCCGGTGCGTTTCGAGCGCGATCTCAGTCATCAGCCGCGTCTTCCCCGCGCCAGGCTCGCCGCCGATAAAAATAGCCTGCCGAGCGCCGCCAACGGCTGAGGTCCACGCCTCCTCGATCACCGCCAGCTCAGGCGTCCGCCCCACGAACACCGGACGCCGGGTGGCCGACCACTGTCCCGGCAACGCCGGCCGTTCCCACGACAACGACACATTCCGACGCTACGCGCCGGCACGCCGCGATGTCGATGACAAGAAATCACTAGGAAGCCGAGGGCGAATGTCGGCGGAATCATGTCATGTGCACATGCCCGGTGCTTCCTACCGTCGAGAAGGTAAAGAAACCTACATTCAGGAGAGATTCATGGTCCTGCCCCTCGACCTGCCACAGATCATTGCCAATCGCGCGGCACTCGCCCTCGACAAGAACCAGTTCGACAAGCGGAGCACCGCTCTCTTCGGGCCGCGAAAGGTCATTCCTGCGGAGCGCACGCTCGCATCCCGCTTCGTTCTGCCCGGTAACGCCAAGGCGCGCTCCACCGTCACGACGGCCGGACAGCAGCCCGACGGCTTCGGTAACTCCGTGCAATGGGCGAGCCAGGACACGAGTCTCGCGTTGGTCATCTTCCTCAACGCGGCCGATCCCATCGGCTTGATGATCAGCGGCGTCACCGATGGCGACCAGATCGAACTCGCGAGCGCCACCGGCCTGGCGTCGTTCAAAGAGAGCGTCCAGAACGAAGGAGTCGCATCGCTCATCGGCCTGGTCGCGGCAGGCGCCAGCGTCACGGCGGCAGCGTTCGGTGCGCCGCAACTCGCCCCGGCGATCAGCGCGGCGAGCGCCTACGCCCAAGACCGATTCAAGGAGAAGCAGGTCCGCACCGGAATCCGCGATCCGTTCGGCGAACAGCCGTCCGACGGCCACAAGGCGAAGCAGGAGGGCGGCGTCCTGATCAGCCTTCCCGCAGCCGGTCGAGCCTTCTACAGCGGCGATAGTGACCACCGCAATCGCTGGATCAAGGAACCGGGAACACGGGACGACGCCCACCGCCCCAGCCACGTGCGCAACGCCTTCTATTTGCGGCCGCGCCCGCACCACAAACGGCGCGCCACCTCGGACGGCGATTTCCTCATCTACCCGTGGGATCACAAGTTCGACGACAACCGCGGCTTCTACCGACTCCACGTTCTGCTGCGCCGGATGCCCCCGACCGATCCGGACATCGACTGAGAGATCGGTCCTCAACGAGGACGCCACCGGGCGGCGCTTCGCCCGGTGGCATCGCCGTCCGGCCGACCGAGGAGTCATTCATGCCGCACCGAACTCATCATCTCCTATGTCTGATCGGCCTGGTCCTCGTCGCCACGTTCGGCTGCGGCGACAACGGCGATCAGCCGCCCCCGGAATCGGACACAACCACGGCGGCCTCGTGGGGCGATCCGACGCCGGAGACTGAGAGCGACGGCGACGAGCCGAACACCGAGGGGCAAGGGCCGGAAAAACCGGCGGGTGAGGAAGAGAGGCCCTACGTCAACGTCCCTCAACTGCCCGCCGGCGGCCGCCGCACGGATCTGCCCGCGATCGACGTCGCCCACTGTGTCTCGATCACCATGCTCGAGGAGGTACCTGCTGGACTCACCGCCACGGTGACCGAGATCGGGCTGGCTCCCACCAACGTGATCGAGTTACGGCGCGGCGCCTGCGGAGGCCCGCCGTCCTGCCGCGGTTACACGTTCACCGCCGAGGGTGGCCGATGCGTGGTGAAGGTGGTCGCGAGGTCGCTCCACGACCGAACGAAAGACGGCTCGGACGCGCAGTTGACCCTGGCCGGGCACGTCTCGTGCAGCCCCGACGCCCGAGAGGCCTGCGCGCGTTGGATCGAGGACGCGAGGACGCGCGAAGCCACTGTGGGGCTGGACGCGCCGCGGGAGGACGTGAGCCCCGAGCCTGACGACGACCCCCACCCCGAGGGTTCCCCGCCTACCCCGAGCGACCACAGTTCGGCCTCCGATGATTGACGCCGGCACCGAGCCGGAACCCGGTGGGTTCCCCCGCTGGCTGCCGGCGTGGGCTGCGGCGATCGGACCGGTGACCCTGATCAGCGCGGTGCTGTTCTACTTCGGGTACGTCTCCTCGCGTGCCCAGTACGAGTACTTCGGTGTCGACGTAGACGTCATCGGGCTCGGTACACGGGACTACATCATGCGCAGCCCTCAGCCATTGCTCGTGCCCTTGCTAACCCTGACGCTCCTTGGCGCGGGCGGCCTGCTGGTGCACCTGCTGTTGCATCGACGCGTCCTGGCAGTGCTGGCCTCGCCTTCCGTCAGCGACGTCGTCCGAACGCGGCGAGCCCACCAGGCTCGCCGGATCACCCGTGCGGCGATCACGCTGGGTGCGTTCCTGCTGACATCCGGCATCGCACTGCTGTTCGCGTACGAGACGCTCCAGGAATGGCCAGCCTACGCGTTGGTTACGCCGGCACTGCTGATCTGCGGCGCGAGCCTCGTCGCGTACGCGTGGCGCTTCGCCGACCTGATCACGGCCGCAGCCCCGGCTTCCGAAGCACCAGCACCTGTCGACGCCGACCCCGCACCGGGGCTCCGTCGCTCCGCGCGCTTCCTCGTGTACCTGCTCCTGGTGACCGCGATCTTCTGGGCAACGGCCACGGTCGCCCAGCTGACCGGCCGTGGTCTGGCCCGCGAGGTGGCGGCCGACCCCGAACGCCTCCCCCGCGTCATTCTCGACACACGGGAGCGGCTCTACCTGCGCAACGGCATCGTCGAGGAGACACAACTGCCCAACGCGGAACACCAGGAGTTCCGTTACCGCTACCGACGACTGCGGCTGCTGGTAATCGGCGAGGACCGAATGCTCCTGGTACCCGACGTCTGGTCAGCGAGCAACTCAACGATCATCGTCCCGATCGACGAGTCCATGCGGATGCAGTTCCAGTTCCAGAACGATGCCCCCTGAGATCCGATAGTGCCGGGCGCGGTGACCTGCTCACCACGCATCCCACGGATCGTGTGGATGCAACTCCAGCAGCGCGCCGACGTGCTCCGCTCGGAGCGTCCCCCGGAAGTTCTGCCGGCCGAACTCGATGCTCCCGGACCGTGGCCGCAGCAGCGCCACCCTGCGGTAGTGAAGCTCGACGACGAAGAACGAATCAGGTTGCTCAGCGACCGCGGGCAGCAGCGCTTTGGACCGAGCGAAGGTCGGCGGCCAGATCGGGAATCCAGTCCGGGCGTTGCTGGGCGTAGGCGCGGCCGGCCAGCCCGACGCCCGGCTGCCCGTCAGCGGGTTGTCCTCACCGTCGTGTTCCCATGCCACGTCGAGCGCCGGTGTTCGCGCGACCTCTGTCACCGCGTCTTCCAGCCGCCGGGCACGTGCGGCGGCCGCCACCACGGCGGTTCAGCGGCCCGGCAGCGGAGTCGTCCGCCAGTCCATTTGCGCAGCGCCCGGTCGATGCGGCGCACATGTCCACCGGGGCAGATCAGTGTGTTCACGGCGAGCGGGGTTCCGAACCAGTCGAGGGTCTCGCCGAGTCGCCGATCGGCGGTCGCCCGGCTGGGACGGGAGTCGCCGCCGCCCGCGCGGTAGGTGGCGACGAGCGCGTGCGTTCGTTCGGCCGGCCAGACGCCGTCAGCGAGGTCGAGGCAGAACCACCACGACTGCGCCGCGCCCGGCCGGAACGCCGCTGCCGAGACCTGGTCCCAGCCGGCGACGACGTCCGGCGGCGGGACGTCCGCGCCCGCGTCGAGCGGAAGCGCCGCGGTGTATCGGACGCCGTCGGGGCGCAATTCGAGCGCGCGGCCGCTCCGGAGCTCCCGCCACCCGTACCGAGTCCACAGGTCGGTGGCGCCGTCCGCGATCATCGGCGCGCCCCAATCGACCAGGTAAAGCCCGGGCAAGGCCCACAGCAACATCGCCGGGATGCCGCCGCCGGCGGCATGGATAACGAACCCTCCGGCGATCGCCGCGGCCGTCATCGCGAGTCCGAGGACCATCTTGAGCAGGCCCAACGGCACCGAGCGGCCTCGGTGAACCAGCAGCAGCGACCGCCGCGGTCGGCTGAACACAATCGCGAACGTATCAACGCAGTCACACCGAGGATCCGAACTTGGGGCAGTCCCGCTACCTGCCTGGGAGGCCTGCCTTCACGGTGTGCGTGGCGATCTCACGCCAGCGACGGCGCTCTCGGCATTTGTCACCCAGCCGATCTACGCCGCCAATCTGCGAAGCGCGCTCGCCCAGCGCGGACACCTGGCCGCACGAGTTGACGCAACAGCGGACCCACCGGCTCGTGGCCGGACCGGTTCCCGCGGCGCGCCGGCCGACGACGGTCGCCAGCGGGCACGTGCCGATACCGTGACCGGCCGTTCGCGTAAGCCAGCCGACCAACCACGGCGTACACCGGCGCCGCTCATGAAACTCCCGCGACCCTGGCAGACCCCCGGGCACGGCCCTCGCCTGCGCCCCTGAACGTTCCGGCTCTCCGCTACGCGAGGGAAGGTGGTGCGGCTAGCACCTCGGACACCAGGGGACACCGCATCCAGCCGCGCGGGCACGCGCTGGACCCGTGACCACCGGGACAACGGGACCAGGTGCCTCGGAGGGGCGCTGCGCGCCCAGGGCCACGTAATTTCCGGGGGCTGCTGCAGGGATCTGTGACATGTGGGATCGCTGGGCTATGTGCCGGGCTGGAAGGGGTCTCCAGACCTTCCGGGAGATCAGTTACTTCCGGGCTGTTTGACGCGCCACAGACTGACTACGGTGCCCTGACATGACGGGCGAACGATCTGACTCCGCGGAAGACCATCGGACTCAGCGACCGACCTGCTCCGGCGAACGCCGAGCGCTAACCGACAGCACCCCCCTCTGCGTGCGCTCCCGGAACATCAGACGGGACAGGCTGCTCAGCGGCGGAACGCGGTGACTCGGCCCGACTGGGGCCGCCTTGCAGCCACCGCAGCCCTGACAGTTGCCGCCGGTGTCGCGATCAACCAAGTTCTCGACGGCGATGGCATCAAATGGGTGTGGCTACTGTTCGCAGTCGCGGTCGCGATGGTCGGCGGATATCTCACGTGGCCCCAGAACCTGCGAGCCGAGCAATCCAATGCCCAGGCCAGACCCGCAGACCAAGCCGAGACGCTGAAGGCACTGGCCGCCGCAGTCCAAGTGGTATGGGAACCCGAGCTACGGCGACGCCGCCTTCACCATCCCCACCCGCTTCCGACGGCCTGGAACACGCTCGGACCGCCGCTTTCCGACCATTGGGCCAACATCCGCAGCGACGGCCGCGAGGAATCGCTTGATCTCGACGGTGTGGTCGACCGAGACCATCCTGACGCCCTGCATCGGATTGTCCGAGACACACGGCTTCGTGGCCGAATCGTCGTCCTCGGCGAGCCAGGATCAGGCAAGACCGCACTGATGCTGCGCGCCGTCGTGCGACTCATCGACGAGCGGGCGGCGACTGACCGCGTGCCGGTCCTGTTGCGCCTGTCGACCTGGGATCCCGACCAGCAGTCCCTGGACCAGTGGATCGCCGCACGGCTCGAGGTCGACTACGGCCAACGCGCACGGATTCCTCGTCGGCTTCTCCTCCCACTGCTCGACGGTCTGGACGAGATGCCCACCGCGCGACGACCTCGTGCACTGGCCGCGATCAGTAACACCTTCGACCCGGACGCACCGCTCCTCCTGACCAGTCGGACGCGCGAGTTCTGCGAGGCACTGGGCGTAGCCAGGCCGCGTCCTCTCGCGGCTGCGGCGATCGTGGAGCTCACACCGTTGCCAGCGGCGCTGGTTCGGCGCTACCTGCAGCACACCGGACACCACGGTGTCGCTTGGCACCAACTGTTCCGGCGCGATGCAGAGAACGGAGGGCACCTGGCTGCCGCCCTGGACCAACCACTCTGGGTGGACCTGGCCCGCGAGGCTTACAACCGACCGAGTCAGGCAGGTGACGAGCTGGCCGAGTTGCTCACACTCCCGAATCGGGAAGCCGTTCACGCTCGCCTGCTCGATCGCTTGGTCCCTGCGCTCTATGTCGATCCCTCCAGTAACCCTTCCGACGGAGACCGGTGGCATCGCACCCATGCCGAGCGATGGCTGCGGTTCCTCGCGGCTGACATGTGCGCACGCCGCACCCAGGACATCGCGTGGTGGGAGCTGGCCACCGCGGTCCCGCGATTCGTCCGCGCCTGTTACCTGCTGACGGTCGGCATTGCTGGTGGCCTGGCCGTCGGCCTGGTGCTCGGACTAGCGACCAACTCGCTGACTGCAGTCGTGCTCGGGCTTTGCGTCGGACTCGTGGGAGGGATTTTGTCCTGGCGCCGGACTGTGCCCCAGCCGTCTCGCCATCGGCTGCGCTGGCGCCGGACCCATCGACGGCTGCCGGTCCGTGTACTCGCGGGCCTCGCCGAGGCTCTTCCTGCAGGAATCGCGGGCGGCCTGGCGATCGGACTCGCGGCCGGAATTGCTGGTGGGTTCCACATTGGAGCGATGGCGGGCTTGGTCTACGGACTCATGGCGACAGCAGGCATCGGCTTGGTCGGCGAGTTCACCACCCTCTCGCGCGAAGACGACGCCGAACGACCAGTCGTTCTCGCCCCCGCCGACCTCCTCCGAAGCGACCGGCGCCGCCACCTGAGCATGGGCATGGTCGGAGGCCTGCTCGGCGCCCTCGTCCTAGGCGTCCCCCTGGGCATCTGGGTCGAGCCAACCGTCGGACTGACGGCAGGTCTGGCCTATGCCGTTGCGGGACCGCTGGTCAGCGCTCTCGGACGAAGCGGATGGGGCTGGCTCCAGATGGCCAGGCTGTGGTGGAGCGGCAGACAAGAGCTGCCCTGGCGGCTCATGGCTTTCCTCGCAGACGCACACCGGCGCGGCGTCCTGCAGCAGGCAGGCGCGGTCTATCAGTTCCGACATGCCTTGTTGCGGGACCGTCTCGCGAGCACCGAACCGACGAGCGAAGCCTCGGCCGACCAAGAGCACTACCGTCCGGCACCCGCAGAGCCCGCTTAGGTGGATCTATCCGCCGATCGCGATCAGGCCGGTCAGCTGCGAGCCCGCCCCCACCACATCGGCGCATCGCAGATACGAACCTTTCTCCGAAATCGGCGCTTCGCACGGCTCCAAGCGAATCCACGTCACCGATCCGATCGAGGGCGGACCGGGCCGCGAACATCGCGCGCCATGAAACGTTTCTCCTCCGCCCTACTGGGCGGAGGATAGGAGTCCTGAAACGTTGCCGTCAAGCACTGGCAATAACGTCTTCAGACATTCTTTAAGTAGTCGCGGAAAGGCAGAAATATTGCATCGATACGGTTCCCACTCACCGGGACGAGGGGTGGTGCCGAGGTCCATTCATCTGGATAGAAGCGAGTCAAAATCATCGCCGGCAGAGCACCGCGAGCCGCCAGTGCGCGCGGCCCCGATCTCCAGGGATCGCCGTCGGGTTGGCTGGTTGGTGGCGTCGGCGGCGACCTCCCGGTGAGGACCGACGCGTCGAGCCTGCCGGGCTCAGCGGTGCGTGCGAGGTGTGCCCATGGTCCAAGGTGTCCAGTCCGACGAGTGCGGTCGACCTCACGCCGGGTCGGCGCCCGGTCCGCCGTAGGCACCGCGGAAGAACAGCAGCGGCGGATGATCGCGGGTAACCGCGAGCTCGCGCACGGCCCCGACGACGATGTGGTGGTCGCCGCCGTCGTGGACGGCGTGGATGTCGCAGTCCACCCAGGCGATCGCCCCGCCCAGCACGAACGCATGCTGCGAGCGGGATCGCAGCGATATCGAGGTCACCTCCCGGTCACCGGGACACTGCGCCGGGGGCGCCCGACCAGCTCGGCGAACGGGAGTCGTCGGCGGGACGGCGCCCTCCGGGCGCCGTCCCGCCTGTGTCGACCGCCGGTCAGCCAGCCTTGTACGCCTCGTCCATCCGGGTCAGTACCTGATCCGGCGTGGCCTTACCGGCGAACATGTCCTGGATAGCTGCGAAGTGCACGTTCTGCACCTTGGGGTTGGGCCAGAGTTGGTCCATGAACGGCACCGTCTGGCCGACCTTCTGCGCGTCGACCAGCGGCTGAAGCGCCGGATTGGACTTGAACTGGTCGTTGGGGATCGCTGGCAGGCTGCCGGTTGCCTGAGCGTACGCGTTAATCGCCTCTGCAGTTCCCAAGAAGTCGATGAACTCCAACGCGAGCTTCTTGTCTTTCGCCTTCGCGTTCACCGCGTACGAACCGCCGGCGGCGCCGGGCATCCGGGTGTCGGCCGCGTTGTCAGTAGCGGGCACCGCGAACATGCCGAACTCGGTCCCGCTGGGCGCCTCGGACTGCAGCTGGTTGAACGTCGCGGTGACCTGGATCGTGCCGACCGCCTTGCCGCTGGCGACTTGCGAGATCGAGTTCTCCACCGACGTGCCGAGCGGGTTGGCCGAGAAGCAGCCGCGCTCGTTCATCTCCAAGTACTTGTTCAGCGCGGTCTCCCACTCCGAACCGGCGAACGTGACCTTGCCGTCGCGCAT
Organism: Cryptosporangium minutisporangium; assembly: GCF_039536245.1. NCBI lineage: Bacteria > Bacillati > Actinomycetota > Actinomycetes > Cryptosporangiales > Cryptosporangiaceae > Cryptosporangium > Cryptosporangium minutisporangium. Next base: position 43,307 of record NZ_BAAAYN010000005.1, read on the forward strand.
CCGGTCGGCGAAGTCCGGAGTCTTCCCATAAACCAGCGTCGCGGCCAATGCATAGTCGGCGAGCTGGGTGACCCAGTTGGTCTGGTTACCGAGCGCGAACGCGACCTTGCCCTTCGACTTGGCTATGTCGCAGAACTTCAGCATCTCCGACCAGGTCTTCGGCTCGGTGGCACCGATTTCTCGCATGGTCTTCTTGTTGTAAAGCGCGCCAATACCGGCGAATGTCTCCGGGACGACATAGGTCTTCCCGCCCACCTGGGTGACCGGCTTGATGCCGCTCGGGATGTCCTTGACCCAAGCGCGGTCGGAGAGATCCTCCAAATAGCCGCTAGGCGCGAGCACCTCGATCGCGCCAGGGTTGCCGTTGCCGGGCCAGGCGAAGAACACGTCCGGGGCGGTGCCGCTGGCCAACTGCGTGCGGAGCGTGCCCTGGTACTGGTCGGTATCAGCGTAGGACGTCGTGAACTCCACGTCCGGGTGGGTCTTCTTGAACGCGGCGATCAGCGCCTCGGTGCCGGCTCGCTCGCTGGCGACCGAGGCGATCCGCAGCGTTTCGCCGCCGCCGTCGGTGGCGTTGGTTCCGCCTGAGCACGCCGTGGTGAATACGGTGAGCGCGACTCCCATGGCCGCAGCAGAGGCGAACAATCGCTTTCGGAACATCAATGACCTCCTGGTGGGGTTGGCTATCGGAGTGCGGCGCGGCGAAGGGGTAGGAGCCAGACCCGAGCCGCAGCGTGGGTCCGCCGGCACGCATGCGCCGGTCTCGTCGCGCATGGAGGTGGGGTCCGCGGCGGGAACAAGGCTTGGCGGTGGCGCCGGGGAATTTCGGCGTCGACGACCTGGTCGCCGTCGAGGCGCCACCCGCAGGCGACCCGGCCGCGGATCGTTTCCTAGCTCGCGCTGGCCCAGGTGAAGCGCCACCAACGGTGGGGCGCAGCATGAGCGCCTGGTAGTCGACCGAGTCTGGCGCCTGCTCGGTTCCGGCGACGCCGCCGTAGAGCCAGTCGCCGACCGAGCCCAGCCTGTAGTGGCTGAACAGTTCATCTGGGCGGTCTGGAAGCCCGATCGGCGGTCCAACCGTCCCAGCGCTCCGAGATCGTGGTCGCGCCGACACGTCGGTCAATTCCGTACGACCGCGGTCATCGCCACCCGAGCGCTCCCGAGCGCCGCACACTCGCCGTCTCCGCGCGGAGGTGCGCCGGAGCCGCGACCTGCGACTCCGGCGCACCCCCGCCTCCTGCCGCAGGCGGGACGGACCGGTCAGCTGGCCGGGACGGCTTTCAGGCCGGCCGTGATGGCGTCCAACACTGGTTCGGCCGTTGCGGTAGCACCCGACACCGTGAAGAAGCTCATCGGTTGCCAGCCACCGACGCAGTAGTCGGGCGCCCACGGACGCACACCCGAGAGAGGGCCGCTGCCGGCGCCCCAGGCGACCAGGTCCCGAAAGAAGTTCGCTTCGCCCTGGGGCGAGATCGGGTAACCCGGCAGAGGGCTGTTCCACGCGTAGGGCGGGGACATGGTGGCCGACGGGTAACCGGACTCGGCGACGAACACCGGCTTGCCGAACGTCGTGCGCAGAGTGGTAGCCAGCGTCTTGAAGGTCGCCATGCGGTCGCCGTAGTCGTAGCTGGTCGGATAGAACGAGGTGCCCAACTCGTCCGGCAGAAAGCCAGCCGTCCGCATCGCCGACCAGAACGCCGACGACAAGGTCGGCGACCCCGCGGCGATCGTGCTGGTATGGGCGCTGAACTTCGCCGTGCGGTGCACCGATCGGATGCCGGCCGCGGTCGCCGCGAGCATCCGACCTAGGTGCGGCCAGAGATGCGCACGCAGCCACGCGATCCGGTCCGGCTCGGTCATCGCAAGCAGCGCGCCGAAGTCCATCTGACCGATCGCCGGGTCCACCGCGTTCGGAGGCGCATAGGTCCACCCGTCGGCCTCGGTAACCGCGCCCCGGATCGCGACGCCGGCCATGCCGAACTCGATCTCGTTGCCCAGGTCCCAGACGTTGACTGTCGCCCCCGTGGAGAGAACCTGCGTGGCCACCACGGCACCGTAGCGACGGAGCACCGGAAGCATCTGATCGATCGTGAGCGACGTCCACGGTGCAGCCGGGCCGAGTCCCGGATAGTCCCTGAAGTCGGGCTCCGGCTGGTAGGCGATGTCGCCGTAGACCGCCCAGAGACCGAGCTCCGGGTTGAACGGTAGGCGCAAGCGCCGCGCGAGACGCGCTCGCTCGAGCCCGCGGGCGAATCCGTGCTCAGCGTCGCCGGACGCCGCGCTGCGCCGAGTCGCGATGCGCGCGAACACTTCGGTCGAGCCGTGGGCCACGAATAGTTGTTGCATCTGGTCGACGGTGCGCGCGACGCGGCGTCCATCCGTGAACGACACCGTTCGCAGCATGGCCTCGGTGAACGGACTGACAGACAGGGCCGTGCGAAAGGATCGCGTTCTCCCGGCCGGATGCGGCGCGGCCTGCGCGGCGGACGGGGAAAGCCCTCCGACACCGGCGGCGATTCCGAGTGCCGTCGAGGCGGCCAGGAAGCTGCGTCGATTCATAGCGGTTGGTTTGTCCACGATCTCGAACCCTTCGTCGCGGTTCAGGAGCGCGAGCACGCCGTGCACCGACCCGACGCACCGCAGACTCGCCACGCATGCGTGGCAGAGACACTTCGCGCCTGCGGCTGGGGTGTGGAGCTCACCGAGTGAGGGCCGGCGTCTCGCTGTGCAGAGGATGTTCCGCCCGCCGTCGCCCGACTAATAGACCGAAGTTGACAGCATGTAGCACGGAATTAACAGTCCCGTTGCTTTGGCTATGGTGGCGGGATGACCGCGCAGCCCGTCGAAGACACTGACGGACTCGTCCACTTCACGCAGGGCTCACTCGTGTACGCCGGTCAGCACCGTCACGAGCTGGGCTACCCCGTTCACTCGCACAGTTTCCTCGAGGTCGCGCTGGTGCTCGACGGCGTGGGGACCCACCACTCGCTGGCAGGTGCGCAGCCGCTTTCGCGCGGCGATGCGGTCCTGTTGCGCCCCGGTGTATGGCACGAGTACCGGGACTGCCGTCGTCTGGTGCTGTTCAACTGCTGTTTCAGTCCCGACCTGCTGCACAGGGAGCTGGCCTGGACGCGGGAGGATCCGCTGCTGGGTCACCTCCTGTGGACCGGCCCTCAAACACGCGGACGACACGGCATGCTGGCAGCCCGCTTCGACGAGGGAGCCCTCGAGAACAGCCGACCACACCTGGACGCGCTCGCCGAACTGCACGCCAAGCCTCTGACACGGCACCGAGGTGCCGTCGTCGGCCGCTTGTGTCTCTTCCTCAACGAGCTCGCGCGTGCGGTCGAGCAGGACGCCGGTTCGTCCGGGACCGGAGCGTCGGCACATCCGACCGTCGTGGCCGCCATGCGATTGCTCGAACAGCGGCTCGCCTACCCATGGCGACTCGACGACCTCGCCCGCGACCTTCATCTCGCGCCCGGTTCCCTGGTGCGGCTGTTCAGATCGGCCGTCGGCATGCCACCGATGGCTTACCTGGCGCGACAGCGCGCGGAAGCCGCTGCCACGTTACTGCTCACCACGGACCTACCGGTCACCGAGATCGGCCGAACTGTCGGCTGGTCGGATCCCAACTACTTCGCCAGGCGCTTCCGCGCGCACCTCGGGCTCAACGCCACCGAGTACCGACGCCGATTCCGGGCAGATGCTGGAGCGATGGCCGCCAAACTCCGCCCCCTGCTCGTCGACTGAATCTTTCCGGCGTGTCGCGGGACTGAGCGTGTTGGGGCGTAGCGCATCCTTCTCGGTGGCCCCAAGAAGACGGCAGCACCTGTCTCCACTCTTCACCTACGGTCTCTGCCTGTCGCCCCGCCAGAGGAGCACATCCCGTAGTGCCTACGCCTCACCCGATCGACCATGGCAGACGTCCGCTCGGCGCGTGGCTGCAGCACAGTCCGGTCCAGCCGTGCTCAGCCCGAGGACGGCGGCGGCCTGCGATTCGCGTTCTACGCGCGCATGTCCACAAGAGAGTTGCAGACCCGGAGTCTTCGACCGGCTGGCAGCGGCAGGTGGCCACCGATCTGAGCACCGGCCACGGACGGATCACCGCGGAGTTCATCGACGTCGGCTGCTCCCGCCGCCGTTCCTGGACGAGCCGCCCGGAAGCCGCCGCGCTCCTGGACGCCGCAGCAGACCAGAACCGGCAGTTCGACGCGGTCGTCGTCGGTGAGTACGAGCGAGCCTTCTGCGGTCAGCAGCTGCGCGATCTCCTGCCGGTATTCGCCGGCCATGGAGTCCAGCTGTGGCTGCCGGAGTTCCACGGCCCCGTCAATCGGACCGATCCGGCGCACCAGGCATTGATGCTGCTGCTCGGCTCCCAAGCCACCCGCGAAGCCCAACGCTCCCGGTTCCGGGTCTCCGCCGCGATGCGCACCCAAGTCGTCGAACAGGGCCGCTATCAAGGCGGCCGCCCACTCTACGGCTACCGGCTCGCCGACGCCGGCCCGCACCCGAACCTCGCGCACGCCCGATGGGGACGGCGTCTCCGTCGACTCGAGCCCGCCCCAGAGTCCGCGCGGCGCGTGCGGTGGATCTTCGCCCAGCGGCTGACCGGGCGCAGCGTTGCCAGCATCGCGCGTGAAATCAACGATGCGGCGTGCCGTGCCCCTCCGGCGCCGACCCGGAACGAAACCGCCACCGGCGAGCACGCCGATGGACCGTCCGGACCGTTGCCTGCATCCTGGCCAACCCCCGCTACACCGGCCGCCAGGTCTGGAACCGCGAGACCACCGACCACTCCCCCCGGGCACGGCCAACGGCGCCGCAACGACCGTGCGGACTGGGTCGTCTCCCGCAAAGCCGCTCACAAGCCGCTGGTCTCCGAGGCGGAGTTCCTCGCCGTCCAGAACATCGCCGCGTCACCCGGCCCCGCTCGCGACACCCGCCGTCGTTACCTGCTCACCGGACTGGTGCGCTGCCAAGTCTGCGGCCGACGGATGGAACCCTACTGGGCTCATCACCGCGCCGCATACCGCTGCCGGCACGGCCGCACCAGCGCCTGGCCCGCCGGCGATCGCCCCATCGCCGTCTACCAACGTGAGGACCACATCCTCGCCGCGATCCGCCCTCACGGAGGCGATGCCGAACCCAAGCAGTTGGCTCAAAGAGTGCGAGACGCCGGAATGGTGATCATCTGCAGTCCCGGGCGGGTCGTTCTGCGCCCTTGAACACGAACGGCGTCTGCGCGGTCCTCTGACCAGCGCAAACGCCGTGGGGTTCTGACGTGTCCGAGGATCGAGTTGCACCTTACGCGGGAGTGTCCGTTTTTCGGTTCTGGCGCAAGTCGGCGGTCCGATGCCGGTCGCATGTGGAGATTGCCCGTGCGGCAAGGTGAGTCTGGTGCGCCGCTGACCTGCTGAAGGTGCTGTTTCCGCATCTGTCCGCGCTGGTGATCGACGAGGTCGTGGAGCGGGACGACGGGATCCTCGTTCAGGCGCGAACTGCGGCTAACGACGTGGCGTGCCCGGTCTGTGGTCACGCCACCGGGCGCGTGCATGCGTATCACCGACGGCGTCTAACTAATCTTCCCGTCGGTGGGCGTGGCGTGGTGGTGGAGCTGCGGATCCGGCGGCTGGCCTGCGTGAACAGCGTCTGTTCACGCAGGACGTTCCGAGAGCAGATTCCTCAGGTGGCGGCACGGTTCGCGCGCCGGACCCAGGCGGTCACCGCCTTGGCGGCTTCGATCGCGATCACGCTCGCCGGCCGTGCTGGTGCCGCCGTGCTCGCCCGGTTCGGCGTCCAGATATCGCGCTCGACAGTGCTGCGCGACCTGATGCCCTGCCCGTCCCGAACCGGTCGGTTCCGGCGGTGCTCAGCGTGGACGACTTCGCGTTGCGCCGCGTCACCAGTACGCGACGTTGCTGATCGACGCGGTTACCCACGCCCGGATCGACGTCCTGCCCGACCGGACCGCGGCCACCCTGGCCGACTGGCTGCGCGAACATCCCGGAACGCGAATCGTGTGCCGGGACGGCTCGAGCACGTATGCCGAAGCGATCCGCGACGGCGCCCCGGACGCGATCCAGGTCAGCGACCGCTGGCATCTCTGGCACGGCCTGGCCGTCGCTGCCGGGAAAGCCGTCGTCGCTCATAGCGCCTGCTGGCACGACGGGCCCGACCGCGTGACGACCGCCCGTGAGAAACGCACCCGGGAACGACACACCGCTGTTCACGCTCTCCTCCAGGAGGGCGTTGGGCTGCTGGAATGCGCTCGCCGGCTCGGGTGGGGCCTCAACACCGTCAAACGCTATGCCCGCGTCCAGGCCGCCGACGCGCTGGCCCGACCGCCGCAGTATCGCCGAACGATGGTTGATCCCTACCGGGATCACCTGCGCAAACGGCTCGCCGAACAGCCCGGCGTGCCGGTCACGCATTTACTCGCCGAGATCCGGGAGCTGGGCTATCCCGGCAGCGCCAACCTGCTCGTCCGCTATCTCAAGCAAGGCCGGGCCGACCCCGAGAAGACACCGCCTTCACCGCGGCGGTTGGTCGGATGGTTGCTCACCCGGCCCGGCGATCTGCCCGACCACCGCAAGCGCCATCTCGATGAGCTGACCGGCGCTTGCCCACAGATGACCGCCCTCGCGGCGCGGATCCGCGAGTTCGCGGCAATCCTCGCCCAGCGGCGCGGACGCGACCTCCAAGCGTGGATGACCGCCGTCCTGGCCGACGACCTGCCCGCCCTGCACCGCTACGTCGACGGGCTACGCAACGACCTTCCGGCAGTGATCGCCGGTCTGACGCTGGCCCACAGCAACGGGCCGATCGAAGGCGCGAACAACAAGGTCAAGCTACTCAAACGACAGATGTTCGGACGCGCCGGATTCCCGCTCCTCCGCCAACGGATCCTGCTGGCCTGACGACCAGCCGAACCACCGACTTTGCGCCAGAACCGTTAGAAAGACAGTCCCGACATGCGGGGCGTCGCCCGGCGGGGGACTGTCTCTAGCTCCTCTGTCAAACGACGGCGGTAGGGAGCCTGACGGTGAGGTCTGTCCGTAACGCTGCGTAGACGACGTCGGAGAGGCGTCGCTTCAGGGCGCGGAGCGCTTCGAGGCCGCTGTCGTCGCCGGCCTTGCGCCGCTGCATTAGCGCTTTGGCCGGTGGGTGCCAATGTGCCTGGGTCATCGCCATGCGGTTCAATGCCGCGTTGAGCTGGCGGTTGCCGGCTGACATGGATCAGCGACCGCTCGGCAGCAGGCTCCGCGCTCGCCCGAGCCGCCTCGGACTAGAACAAAGAGGACCGCCACTAGGCCACCGGCAGCGAACGCGACGGTGAGCGGTACCGCCCAGTGGGGCCATCGGCGGCACACGAGCGCGACGACAACCAGGACGACGATGAGTACGAACCATGGCGTCGGGATGGAGCCCCAGGTCCGGAGCAGTACCAGCAGCCACAACGTCCTCCAGGTAGGCAGACCGCTCCCAGATGGAGCGACAGGCCTTTGAGCTGCTGCTGCGCAGCTCACCGGGGAGCCGGACGCTTGTCAAAACGACAGAACTGACAGACTCCGACATTCCGATTCCGCCGTGCGGAAGACATCGCTGCCGCGAACAGCGGGAACACCCGAAAATCTGAACCCACCCTCGGCTGCAAGGCCCGCTGTCGGCAGCTCGCGCGTTGGTGCGAGCTGGACGTGACGCGTCGTTCACGACGACGCATCTCGAGGCCGAACGAGCGAGCATCAGCGCCCTGGCTGGAGGCCCGGAGGGTCATGACGGAGTGGATGTGTTCGTAAGCCGCCGCGCTCCTCGGTGGAATACCGGCATCGGCGATCCTGGCCGCCCGTGATCCAGCGGATCCGGGCGCTCGCCGCCGACCAGGTGGGGCTCACGTCATCGATCATGCTCGATGGCTTGTGCTCCCAGGTTGGCTAGCTGCCAACACACGTTCGGCACCCTCATGTCGCTGAATCGAACTCCGAGTAGAGCCTCACCGCGCGCTCGCGCAGCTCGTCCGGGTACTTCTGTGGTACTGCCACCGAGCTCTCGTCACGGTTCGCTGGCCATGATCGCTCTCTCCGAGCTACCGGGCGAACCTCACACGGTTGAAGAAGCAGATGGAACGGCTGTTCCTGGCCACGCCGACGATCCGCTGGAGGCGACGCGAGCGGCCAAGCCGGCCGGCGGCTCAACGTGGCCAGCAGCTACGACCTGTGGTGGTCAGAGGACCCGCAGCGTCAAGGCCATGCTGATGCCCTCGGTCGTGACCCTGTCCCCGGAGTTCTTCGGCTCGGCGATGGGGCTGCTGCACGGATCTATGACATGTGAGATCGCTTGGCCGTCGGCCGGGCTGGAAGGATGTTGCTGTACCGAAGCCGTATCCGCGTGAGTTCCGTGAGGACGTGGTCCGGGTCGCCCGGAATCGGGGTCCAGGTGTGACGCTGGCGCAGGCCGTGCGGGACTTCGGGGTCCATGAGATGACGCTGTCGAAGTGGATGCGTCAGGCCGACGTCGAGGACGGCGTGAAGCCCGGCGTCACCACCGATCAGGCCGCGGAGCTGCGTGAGCTGCGGCGCCGCAACCGGCTGCTGGAGCAGGAAAACGAAGTCCTCCGACGGGCCGCGGCGTACTTGTCGCAGGCGCAGCTGCCGGGAAAAGGCTCTACCCGCTCGTGACAGAACTCGCCGCACCCGGTGCCCGGCTCCGGGTCTTTCCGTGCCGCATTGACTGGGGGAGTTGATGGTGAGCCTACATCGGCGGCGCCGACCGATGAAAAGGACACCTTGTTGGCCGCGCGCTGAAACTTGCTCTCATGCCGCGTGCGGATGCAGGTTGCTATTCGGTCGGCAGTGCGTCGTCGATGTAGGCAGCGCCGTCGACCGGGTAGACGCCAACAACCGCGGTCCAGGGCAAGCTGCCGTAGACATGCGGAAAGGGTCCGCCGTTGAGGGCTGGCTCCCACCGCACGTCGTCCAGTCTCTGTTCATCGAGCGCGACGACCACGACCAGCGCGGCCTCCGCCGGAAACACGCGCCGGGCGCAACGCTAAGCGCACGCTTATACCGCTGCGGGACGGACGGTCTCCGAGATGGTCGCGCCCGGAACGGGCCCTCCCGACTGGCTGAACCGGCCGCCGAGAGCCCGGTTAACGTGCTGGTATGAGCCATCCGCACCTCAACCTCGCTGCGCCCGCCCCGCTGCCGGAAAAGGGACTCCGCGTCACCGCGCTCGGGGGGCTCGGCGAAGTGGGGCGCAACATGACCGTGTTCGAGTTCGGCCGGAAGCTACTCGTCGTCGACTGCGGGGTGCTGTTTCCGGAGGAGCACCACCCGGGGATCGACGTCATCCTGCCGGACTTCACCTCCATCCGGCACCGCCTCGACGACGTGGTGGCCATCGTCCTCACCCACGGCCACGAGGATCACATCGGCGCGGTGCCCTACCTGCTCCGTGAGCGGCCTGACATCCCGCTGGTGGCCTCGACGCTGACCTTGGCGTTCATCAAGGCCAAGCTCGTCGAGCACCGCATCACGCCGGTGACCACCGAGGTGCGCGAGGGCCAGCGCGAACAGCTCGGGCCGTTCAACTGCGAGTTCCTCGCGGTGAATCACTCGATCCCGGACAGCTTGGCGGTCGCGATCCGCACTCCGGCGGGCATGGTGCTGCACACCGGGGACTTCAAGATGGATCAGTTCCCGCTGGACGGGCGGCTCACCGACCTGCCAGGGTTCGGCCGGCTGGGGCAGGAGGGCGTCGATCTGCTGCTCATCGACTCCACCAACGCGGAGGTTCCCGGCTTCACGATCTCCGAACGCGACCTGATTCCGGCGATCGAGACCGTCTTCCGGACCGCCCCGCGGCGGATCATTGTGTCGAGCTTCGCCAGCCACGTGCACCGCATCCAGCAGGTACTCGACGCGGCGGCCGCGCATGGCCGGAAGGTCGCGTTCGTCGGCCGATCGATGGTGCGCAACATGGGAATCGCCCGCGACCTCGGCTACCTGAAGGTCCCGGACGGGCTGATCGTCGATCCCAAGCAGCTGGCAGAGCTGCCGGACGAGCACATCGTGCTGGTCTGTACCGGCTCGCAAGGCGAACCGATGGCCGCGCTGTCCCGGATGGCCAACCGCGATCACCACCAGGTGCGGATCGGCCCGGGAGACACCGTACTGCTTGCCAGTTCGCTGATCCCCGGCAACGAGAACGCCATCTACCGGGTGATCAACGGGCTGACCCGGTGGGGCGCGACCGTCGTACACAAAGGCAACGCCCGGGTCCACGTCTCCGGGCACGCCAGCGCCGGCGAACTAGTTTACTGTTACAACATCATCAAGCCACGCAACGTCATGCCCGTTCACGGTGAATGGCGCCACCTGCGGGCCAACGCCGATCTGGCCATCGCCACCGGCGTCCCGGAGGACCGCGTCGTCGTCGCCGAGGACGGTCTCGTGGTCGATCTGGTGGCCGGACGCGCACAGATCACCGGCAAGGTCACCGCGGGCTACGTCTACGTCGACGGGGAGACCGTCGGTGGGGCCACCGAAGCTCTGCTCCGCGATCGTCGGACGCTCGCCGAGGAAGGCGTGATCACGGTCATCGCCATCGTCGACACCGAGAGCGGCCGGCTGACCGAGCCACCGGACTTCCTCGCCCGCGGCTTCATCCACGACGCGACCAGCTTCGACGCCGTGATCCCGGCGATCGAGAAGGCACTGGCCGCGGCGGCCGAAGACGGCGTCGGTGATCCTCGGCAACTCGAACGGCTGATCGGCCGGGCCGTCGGCCGCTGGGCTCATCGCGCCCTCCGCAGCAACCCGCTGGTCATTCCGGTGGTGATCGACGCCTGACTTCCACGTCGAGGGATCGGTCTCGTGCGGGCGTCAGTACGATCGGCAGCCACGGCCGACCGATCGAGGAGCAGGGACGTGCCAGAGGACGCTCAGCGGCTCATCGACACGTCGACAGCGCACCCTGCTCGCCGGTACGACTACTGGCTGGGCGGGAAGGACAACTTCGCTGCGGATCGGCGGTCCGCGGATGCCATCGCCCGGTTGGCGCCGCTGGTTCCGACGTGGGCGCGGGAGAACCGGTGGTTCATGCGCCGGGTGGTGGCCTACCTCGCGCGCGAGGCCGGTATCCGGCAGTTCCTGGATATCGGCACCGGAATCCCGACCTCCCCGAACCTGCACGAGGTCGTGCAGGACATCGCTCCGGATAGCCGAGTCCTCTACGTCGACAACGACCCGATCGTGCTGGCGCACGCGCGGGCGTTGCTGACCAGCGGCCCGCTGGGGCGTACCGCGTACCTCGACGCCGATCTCGCCGATCCGGACGCCATCCTGAACAGCGACGAGGTCGCTGCCACCCTCGACTTCACCCAGCCCGTAGCGCTGAGCCTGATCGCGGTCCTGCACTTCTTCCACGACGCGCAGGATCCGCACGGGATCGTGCGGCGGCTCGTCGGCGCGCTTCCGTCCGGCTCCTATCTCGCGATCAGCCACAACACCTGGGACTACCTGCCCGCGACGAAGCGCGCCGCGCTGGAGTCGGCGGTAAAGGACGACGGTCAGTGCCGCGAACGGGCGGAGTTCACGCGGTTCTTCGACGGCCTGGAGCTGGTCGACCCTGGCGTCGTCGTGCTCAGCGAGTGGCGGCGCGATGACACCGCCGATCTGCCGCTGCCCGAGGCCTGGGAGATCTCCGCCTACGGCGCCGTCGCCCGCGTCCCCTAGTAGTACTTCGTTAGGTCGGAGTGTCGGGGTGGTTGGCGGCTGGTCGGGTAGCTTCCTTCCTCGGTGACTCCCGAGGAGCTTGATGCGGTGCGGGAACGGCTGGAGTCGTTCGGCGTGGAGGTGTTCGCGCCGTTGGCGCGTACAGATCAGCGGTTGAAGGGGCAGACGTATCTGCGTGGGCTGCTGCTGGATGGGCGGCGGAAGTCGATGCAGCCGATGGCGGTCGTCTGGGGGTCAATCATCAGGGGTTGCAGCAGTTCGTGACGTCCTCGACGTGGGACGCCGGGGTGGTGGGGACCCGGCTCGCGGCGCGGGCGGTCGCGCTGATCGATCCGCTGGCATGGGTGGTCGAAGACACCGGTTTCCCGAAGGACGGGACGGGTTCACCCGGAGTGGCTCGGCAGTACTCCGGCACGCTGGGGAAGGTTGGTAACTGCCAGGTCGGGGTCAGTGTCCACGCGGTCACCGACACCGCGGCCGCCGTCCGGGGCCCGGCGGGACCGGTGCGCCATCCCCGATACGGCGGGCCACCGGCCGAAGTGGATGCTGGTGATCGAGATGCTAGACACCCTGGCCGATCAGGGCCTGCGCCCCCCGGTGCTGACCGCTGATCCTGCAAGTCAAGGGCGACGCTCTTGTGCAGCCGACCGACGCGGTCCCGGTGATCGCCGCCCCATCGGGAGGGCGACCACCGACGGTCCCGCGCTACCCCGCCCCAGCCCGCGGCCTGGCCACGCATGTCCTGACCGCAGGCCGCGAGGGCGTACTGCCGATCGCCTGCCGCGAAGGCTCCCGAGGCGTGCTGGCCTCAGAGTTCGTGTTCGCGCGGGCCCGCCCGGCCGGACACCGCCTGCCCCGCGACGAACACGGCGTCCAGTATTCGTGGAGTCTTCGCGGGGCGACCACGGGCGGTGGTGGGGCTTCAGCGACGGAGAGTGGCAGGAACTCAAGGTCCCGCTCAACAGCCAGGCAGTCCACCGTCTGGGCGGCGGCGACACCGGATCGCATACGAGATCCGCCCCGAGGTCGCCGGGCCGAGCAAGATCAACCGAACGGAGGAGGTCCCCACGGTGCGGATCACTCAACGCACCACCGCTGACCTGCTCTAACGATCCCTCGTGGGGCTTCCTGTGTCCGAGGGGGACTTGAACCCCCACGGCGTGCATACCTGCATTAAGCAGGTATCCATGACCTCTTTATTGCACGGTCGAGCGCCCTCCGCAACCCCTTCACCGTCTGGCGAAGCTGGCCATTTCCGAGGGCCCCAGAGCTCCGCCAACAGGCGCATCGAACACGACCCACGGCCGGACCAGCCGTTGTCACCCGGATGCGCACCAACGTCCGCTCTTGCCGATGATCGGATGTTCTGCCCAGAGCAATCAGCCAGCATGGAGGCGATCTATCATGCCGATGCGGTCGGCGCTTGCGTCATGAGCACAGCCTGGACCATTCCGCGCCTATAAGACTCATTAGAGAAAGTAGGAAAACAACCCCCGCAGCCGCGGACGCGATGGCTGTTAGTCGACGGGGATGCCGCCGAGTTCGGCTAGTGTCGTCGGGGAGAAACGGCGGCGTGACAGCGCCATGCCGCTCACCCATGCGCCGCGATCGCGCGATCGGGAAGGGGTCTCGGTGGCTTTACCTCCTCGGAGTCGAGTTTGGCTATGGGCAGGACGACTGACAGCGCTGTCCATCCTCACTGGACTAGGGGCCTATATGCTCCATGTCGGACTGGACGAAGCCGACAAATTGGCTAGTTGTCTCGGCCTTGTGGTCGCCGTAGTCGCTTTGCTGGCCCCATACTTGTTGCCGACTCCCAAAGCGCCGTCATCGGCCGCCGTCGATTCACCGGAACCATCGGAATTGGATGTTGCGCGCGGCACGGGCCGTGCGACCGCGACCGGTGGGGGCGAGGCAATCTCTGGTCTAGATCTCGGCGAGGCAGACTCCCGACCGGCCCAGGTTAGTGACTCCGGCGATGCAGAAGCGCGGGGTAGCGGTTCCACCGCGATCTCCGGTATTCGACGCCGTCCTCGACCGTGAACTCCCCAGGCCTACCCAAGGGCGAGTCCCTAGCGAGGGATCCGGGACCGCATGATGGCGCCAGAGTTACGCATTCGGGAGACGCCATCGCGAGCGACGGCGGCATTGCGATCACGGGCATCCAACACGGTGACATATCAATTCAATACCACCAACACGCTGCTCCGGCCGGACCTGCGTGGCCGGTGCGAGTCGGCCGCGTACCCGCCCTAGCCAGCGCATTCCAAGACCGTTCTGGGGTCCGGGATCGCGTTGCGTCTGCACGAGCCTCTGCGTCGGGCGTAGTTCTGACCCAAGTTCTTACCGGTGGTGGTGGGGTCGGGAAGACTCAGTTAGCTGCGGCCTATGCTCAGGAAGCCATCCGGGATGGTGTCGACCTAGTCGTCTGGGCTGACGCCCTGACCTCTGACGGGTTGGTCACGGCTCTTGCTCGTGCAGCGATCGCTGTAGAGGCACCAAATGTTACCGGTCAAGTTGCCGACGCCGAAGCCGACGCGAACGCCTTCCTCGACTGGGCGAGTACGACCGAGCACAGCTGGCTAGTCGTCTTGGATGACCTTGCTGACCCTGACATGGTCTTGGACTGGTGGCCGGTCAGCCATGTCGGCACCGGTTGGGTCTTGGCCACTACGCGCAGCCGAGACGCGCTTCTGTCGGGTCAGGGAAGAAAGATCATCCCCGTCGACGTCTACGAGATTCACGAATCACTGAACTATCTGAGTCAACGCCTGGCCGATGCAGGCCAGTCGAATCTGATCGATGACAAGGTCGCCGAACTCGTCGCGGAACTTGGCTATCTACCCCTAGCGCTTTCTCACATGGCCGCGTACCTGATCGCCCAGCGGACCACCACAAGCCGCTATCTAGAATTGTTCCTCGCGGAAGCTCATACACTGGACCAGTTGATGACCGGTGACCCCGATGGGCATGGACGCTCTCCGCGGGGGCAGCGGCGCTCGATCAGCACCGCACTTCTGCTTTCTCTCGAGGCCGCGGACTCCCACGACCCGGTAGGACTTGCCCGCCCTGCAATGGCCCTGGTTTCGGTGCTCGACCCCAACGGTCATCCCGAGCAACTGTGGACGACACGAGCGTTCTGCTCGTATCTGGGGGCGCACAGAAGTTCCGACAAGGCAGTCGCTGAACACCACGACGGGTCGCGCCCAGTCACTCCCTACGACGCTCGACGAGCATTGCTGATACTCGATCGATTCGGGCTAGCCACCGTCAATGAGAAGGCAGCCCCGGAATCCGTCAGAGTTCACGCCCTGACGACCCGCGCTGCGTGGGAGTCCGGTCAAGCTGTAGCTCTCGACGTGATCGGTGCTGCAGCTGACTCGTTGGTTGAGCTTTGGCCAGAGCAAACCCATATCAACGGTGACTTGGTAGCCGTCCTTCGTGCAAATACCGGTATTGTCAACCGCCGGTCGAGTCAGTCGGGTGACCTTCTATGGCTCTCCGGTCACATGCCCCCCGTCCTTCAAAAAGCCGGCCGTAGCCTTCTCGACGCTGGCCTATACAACATCGCTGTTCAACAATGGGCGACACTCGCCACTACCGCCTCTCGTCTACTTGGTGCCGACCACCCGGATTCGTTAGACGCTGGCATTAACCTGGCGATCTCCTACCGCCGCGCAGGGCACACATCGGAGGCCGTCCTCCTCGGGGAGCGGATCGCGACTGACCGCGACCGAATTTTCGGCTCGGACGATCCTCGCACGCTCAGCGCGCGCGCCGAACTGGCGGTTTCGTACCGCCATGCTGGTCGTGCCAGCGACTCCATCACTCTTGAAGAGCAGCTCGCTTTCGACCGCGAACGCATCCTCGGTCCTGATGATCCGGCCACCCTGCGTACTCAAATCAATCTTGCGGTCTCCTATCGTCGTGTAGGGCGAACAGCCGACGCGGTCGTCCTTGGAGAACGGATCGTCGAGAACCTGACGCGTGGCCTCGGGCGTCGCCACCATCGCGTCCGGACCGCGCTCGGCGAACTCGCCGTGTCTTACCGGCAAGCGGACCGCAACGCCGAGGCCATTACCATCCGTGAGGAGATCCTCTCGGAACGGGAACGCGAACTTGGCGTCGAAGCCTCGGAGACACTTCGCGCACGTAGCAACCTCGCGGTTTCCTATCGGGACGCTGAAAGATTTGGCGAGGCGATTAGTTTAGGCACAGCGGTCGTGTCGAGTCGCGAACGGATCCTCGGCGCTGACCATCCGGACACGCTACGCGCACGAGTCAACCTCGCTAGCACGTACCGAGAGGCGGGCTATACCTCGAATGCGATCGATTTAGGCGAACGAGTCGCCAGAGACCGCGAACGCGTACTTGGGCTTCGCCACAATGACACGAGGCGCGCCCTCGCCAATCTTGCCTTGTCGTATGCTGATGTCGGCCGTCTCACCGAAGCGTCGCGTCTGCTAGATGACGTTTTTCCGGCGCTGAGCAGACTGCTGGGACCAGACCATCCCGACGTCCGGACGTGGAGTGTCTGCATGGAGCGTCTTCGCGGCGCCATGCGATCTGTTGGTAACAGTGAGTCGTAGACCGACAGCTTGCTGGAAAGCCAGTCGAAATTGTCGACCAGACTCGAATTCTTGCCTAGCCGCTTGATACCGGCGAAGCGAACCAGCTACACCGCGACTTTTCCTCCTGTCCGGACCCACTCAGTTACCTCCGAGGGCTGGCCCTGTCAGGTCAGTTCTCGGCTCTGGGCGACGCCGCGCAGCGGCGGCGGAACTCCAGTCGCCGCTGGCGCAGCTGATCGTCGTCGTGGATCCAGTCCGGACTCAAGGTCGATTCCGCACAAGAAGCCGATCGCCGACCAGATCACCTCGTCGTCGATCGCGGCCGGCGAGTGAAGCCATGTGGCTGCCCCCGATCCGCTGCGTCACGAGTTTGCGAACCATCGAGCACGCCGGCGTCCGGCGATGCACTGATATGTGTCCGTTCGTACACGCATGCCGCCTCCAGCTCAGCGCGCCGCCGGCTCAGGGAGACAGGTTAGCCGCGCCCCGCAGGCGCGAGCGTTCCTCCTGAACAGCGCAGAAACCAGGCACGGCTGCGCCGCACCGCCGCGCGGCCAGCTTGCTTGGGCGTCCGCTGCTACCGATTCCGACCACTACACCGTCCGGGTGGAAACCGGCAGTCTCTACAGCACTAGCGGCAGTTCCCGCGGCACCGCTGGCTGCTTGCCGCGGTGGGCGACCTCCAATGGCATCAAGACGAACCAAGCCGGCATCGATCTCATTGATCCGTGGACGGTGACACCCGTCGAACTCTGCCCCCGGCCGACGAGGCCGTCGGAGCTCTCGCGGGGTGCTATGACGCTCGGGCTCGCGATCGGATGGCGCTGAGCGTCTAAGCTGAACCGAGAGCCTTGCGCGACTTCCCAAATGCGCGGTCTTCACGATCGAACGAAGGGGCACATGATGGGCGACAATATCACGGCAGGCGACGGCGCATCTATCATCAATCGCAGCTCCGTATCCAACTCTTACAATGCCGCAACCGTGACTCAAAGAGCCGAAGTCCAAGATGCTCTCAACGTGATTCACGAGGCTGTATTACAAAGTAAGAGTGACGCCGGTCACGAAGCCTTTCAATGCCTCTTGACGGAACTCGACACTTCGAGCCCGAAGCCCTATCGCGTTAGGGCTGCCGTTGACGAAATCATACGCCTCGTTCCCGCAGCAGCTAGCCTAGTCGCAGCTACGCAAACAATCATTTCCGCCATTTCATCTTAAAAGCTCATCCCAGGCACTGACGTTAGCGCATTCGCTGAAGGTCGCGCCAGACCTCGGACAAGAGCAAAGGCGATATGCCAGGGTGCGCCTCTGCGAGCGCACTCAAATAGCTCCGCAATACGTGCAGACGTGGTGGCGTACGGTTCAGCTCTGACAGCAGCCTATCCATAAGATCCTGGGCCTGAAGGTTGCCAGAATTCCGAACCTCGAACGAGAGTGAGACTAAGGCGACCGGTGCGGCAGGATCCGCGGCAGTCGGGTTGAAAGAGGCGTCGACCGAACTTCGGTTTACAACCGTGGAGTTATCCCCTACCTGGAAGAAATCGCCGGTGAAAATCTGGGCATTGCCTGCGTGGTATCGATCATATGCGGATTTACCGATAGCAGTCAGCCAGTAGCCCTTTCCATGGGGCGTATTTCTCTCGGTCACATATCCGCGCTCAACGAGCTGTCCGAGGATATGTTTAAGTACGGCCGCATTTTTGCCCGTCGTGTCTTCTAAATCAGTAATAGTCGCAGGCGACCGCCTCCCCAATAGGGCGGACAGAACGCCTGAAACAATTTGTACTCGCCGTTCTTGACTAATGGAGTTGAACCTAGCCACTTTCATCCTGCCGTACGCCCGCCAGAGGCTCATGGCAATACCAGCCAAAATGATAGCGCCCAAGAATTGGCGTACTGCGCCGTGGTCAAAAAACCACGACCAGACATCGAGAAGCCGTTGCCAGCGGTCCTTCAGAAGGTCAAGCACAGTAGTTCGCCCCCTCCCACCAGTATCGTGCCAGCGCATGCTACGCGTGATCGCAACGGCTCGCTGCAATCGCGCCGCCACAGCACGTCTATGGAACGGATAGTTCGAACGTGTACCTCATTGACGGACAGCTGGATTGGTAAGCCTAAGTGAACAATTCCGTTTAAATGCGATTCCTCCGCAGGTGCCCGTGTGTAGGTGCTGTGTCGGTGGTGCCTCGGCTCGCTGTTCCTTCCGACTAAAAGGGGGACGATCCGCTCGCCGGTGCCGAGGCGAGCATTCTCGACCCCGCGAGCGGCCCCCTGCGCCGGCATGATCAAGATGCAATCCGCGAGCTGATAAGGCGACGGGCAGGCCCGGGCTAGGCACAGTCGAGCTTCACCGCGGCTGCCGTCCGCGCGGACATCGAGCGCTCCATCCGCTGGCTCCAAGACGTCCGCTGCTTCCAACCGTCCACGGTGTCCCGGCGCCTGTTGGTCGTGGTCGGCTTCTACCGCGTCTGCGTCATCAAGTCCTGGCCCACTCGCCAGCCGACTACGTCTGCCGGCCGCTCGTTCCACCCGAATCACCGACCTTAGGGCTCGGTCACCTGCAGTTCGAGGCGCTGCTCAAGACCGCCAGGCGCTCGGCGAACCTCAACGACTTCGCGCTGATCGCCGTGCTCGGCCCCCTCGGCTTCCGGATCTTCGAAGCCACTCAAGCCGACATCGCCGACCTCGGCGAAGAACACGCCACCGCGTCCTGCGCGTCCGCAGCAAAGAAGGCAAGGTCGTCCTCGTACCACTCCCACCCGCTGTTGGACGCGCGCTCGACCGTGCCGTCGACGAACGCACCGCCAGGCCTATCCTGCGCAACACTCGCGGTGGCCCGATGGATCGGCACGCCGCGACCCGTCGGCTCAAGCCTCTCGCGACGACCGCCGGAATCCGGATGCCCCGGACGCACCCGCACGTGCTCCGCCACACCCTCGTCACCACGATGCTCGACGCCGGCGTCAGCCTCCGCGACATCCAATTCGCCGCCCGCCACGCCGATCCACGAACGACGATGCGCTACGACCGAGCCCGCAAGAACCTCGACCGGCACCCAACTACATCCTCGCCGCCTACATGGCGTCGGGAACGTAACGCCCGCGCGCGACGCTGCCGACGAGAGTGCATGCTGCCAGCGGCCCGAGCCAGGAACGGTCAGGCGCCGCCGTGGGTTGGCAGGCCGAACCATAATCGACCATGGGTTGTGTTGATGAAAATCCGAACGCTGTATGGGTGGCCGCTGAAACTTCGTTCAAACCGTTTTCGATCAAACCCCGCCGAGATAGGCCAATCGGATGGTCTCTCCTGGATGATGCCGGTGGAGATTCGATCGGAGCCCGTACCTTAGCGGGACTTCTTGGTCGACTCGGCGCAGAAAGGATCGCCCGAAGATACCCGTTGTGGGTGCCGCCCGATGAGATCGACGGGCTGTGCCAGCGGCTAAAAGAATTGGTTGCGACAAGTTCATATTTCGACAAGGCTTGGATTGTGCTGTCCGCCGGCGACCCATCACGTGATAACGACGAAGGTTACTTGTCGGCCCGAGGTTACGTCGCCCTGTTGACTCGCGCTCAACTCTCGGTTGCGGAGAATGTGGAGCACCCTCGGGACGCGATGCTGGATAATCGGCGGATCGTCCGCCCCGTGAGCGCAAACTTAGACATTGCCCGAACGGAGACTCTCGAATATCAAGGAGCTAGATATTCAGGGAATATGAGGGCGGCGCCCCTTCGCAATAACGAAGAACTCTTCACCATGCACCCCTCTACTGAATTCGGGGGCGTCACCCGCTCGAAGTACTCCTATTACTGCCTCCTGAACCCTATTCATCGCGGGCGGTTTAGCAAGCCGTACATCTTCGCCCGGAATCTTTTCCTCGATCTCGACTATCCTAGCCTTCATGCGAGCCTGCCCCTGCGGGCCGCGTTCGATAACAGAGTTCCAAAAGATCGCGCAGTTATGGATCAGACGACTCTCTTCGCTATCGGCCTGCCGCAGGGGGAGCCGGTCGGACTGACCCCAGGAATTGGGCGTTCTGGCTCCGCTCGGAGCACGTTGTTTGGCAGTAGGCACGCTGTAGTCCGCGTCGGGAGGACGGCGGTAGTCGACGTTGAAAAGCCCGTCACCAGGCTCCCAGAAGAGGTGCTCGACCTCCTTGGTCTCGACGCTGGCAGTCGAGTGATAGTAGAGTCCGCACACCTCACGCCTCAAGGCCCTACCGTTAATAGAATGACTTTGTGGCGGGAGCGGTCCCCCCTTCTTATAGCGCGCACTCAAACCGGTGTTCCCGACAATCAGGAACTGGTCGAGGATGAGGATTTCCCGGTCATCAGTCTCGACCTTGCTTCGCGACAGCAGCTAGGAGTATCTCAGGGAGCAGCGGTGTATGTGCGACCTGCCGTAAGTAGCGTTCTAGCGCGCGAATTTACTGCGATGTCATTCATTCTTGTCGGCGCAATATTCTCGGCGGCCGCCCTGCAGAGCATCTCCCTTGCGCTCATATCCGCACTCATATACGTCGTTTGACAATCTTTGTCCTTGCGGGTCGACTCCGCTAATTGTTTGGGAGCAGCAGGCATCAGTGCAGCGAAGCCTAAAACTCGTCCTATCAGCTTCTGCGGCACACGCACTGTCATGCCGCCATTGCGCCCGTGGGTGCTCGTGATCGGCTACGGCGCGTCATTCAGGCGCTGGAAGAGCCGATGGTTCTGCCAGCGGCCAGCGATCTTCAGGTACAAGGTGCTGTCCCGTACTCGACGAAGGCGTTCTTCCGCAGAACCGCCTCGGAGGCGGAGTTGCCTAGCAGGATCTCCGCCCGGAGGGCAGTTCACCGTCCGGGATCGTCCTGTCGGGTACCGCGTGCTGCCTGCCCGGTCAGGCGCGCGCCGACCCCCGGCGGTAGCAGGGGTGCTATCTCGAGCCCGGGCGGCAGCAGGGGCGCCGTCTCGAGGCCTCGGAGGGCATTCTGTTCAGCGAGTAGCGTCTGAATAAGTTCCTGCAGTTCGGTGGCGAGGGCGACTTCGCGTCGCCGGAGTTCCTGCAGCACGTCCGTAGGAATGTTCCGGCCAGGGATTCCTTCCCACTCGGCGAACGTGCGGCTGCCGCGCCTTGTATTGACCTCGACGCTGACGGCCATCAAGTTCGGTCTGTAGTTGAGGACACGCGCTTGATTCGCTGGCGTCAACTGGGGGAAGCCGAAGAACTGGCGGAGGCGTTCGACGGCGACGATGTGATCGACCGTCGCGGGGTTTTTCGCCGACACGATAATTCCTGGCACGATCGGATCGGGCGAGCCTTCCGGGAGCTCGCGACGCGCCCATGCTGTGAGTTCAGCATCGGATGGGCCGCGTCGCCAGAAGACGTCGTACTCCTGACCTTCGCGAGTCAGTATCGAACGGGAGCCGCGTCCACCGCGGGCACGGGGTAGCTCGTCAAGGTCGGGAGCGCGCGAGACGTCCCGGCTGATGGCGTCCAGGTCGACCTCTCCATACCCCGTGGTCACGGCGTCAGGGTCGGTGACGACCTCGGTCATGGCCGTCTGGGTGGCATCCCGGACAGTGCCTCGGTTTGCGGTAGCTCGCTGTTCTGGGGTGAGCCTGAACTTCTCGATGGTTTCGGGCTGCCGGTTGGTGGCACGGTGACGTCGAGCGCCCGGGTCCTGAGCGGCCGCCTTGCTTCGGGCGCTCATCTGCTGCGGCGTCAACGGCCTGGTTGCCGGGGGCAAATCAGTCGGGGATACCGACCGTGGCCTGGGAGGGGTGCCGTTCGCTTGGTCGGCCAGATCGAGACGATCCGATAGGCGTTTAAAACCCCCCGGGCTCTCCGCGGCGATGGAGTGGTCGTCGAAGGTCCGAGGGGAGCGGTCGAGCTCCAGACCAGACGCTGCCGATAGCCGCCGCGGGGCCGGTGGGAGGGTTCTCAGCAGCCGGCGGGCGTCCCTTGTCAAGCCAACGGCGGACAGTAGCGCACCAGCGACGGCTATGCCTGTGGCGGCGCCCGTTGGTGGCTCTGCGAAATGGTCGTCGGACGCTCGGAAGGTGGAGGCGTCGGCCGCGAGCGCCTGTTCGTATTCGCGAAGTAGTTCGACACCGATTTGGACGCCGGAGAGAGCTAGGTCGAGTGCCCCGACGACGACTGCACCCACCGGTCCGGTGAACGTGAGCGTCAGCGCGAGCAGCAGAACCTGAGCGGCTCCTATGACCGCGTCAGTTCGAGTGCGTCCGAGTTGGTGGCCGAGATCGACGGCGAAAGCCGCGAATCCTGGAATCGATTCCAGGCCGAGGCTGCGCGCGGCGGCCAGCACCAACGGGGAATATGTCCAGGCGTCATCCGCGTCATCGCCAGTGGTCAGGCGCTGCTTCAGTTCTCGGGTCGCGTCCGTGGCCCGCCGTATCTGGGCTTGGATCGCGGTGTTCCCGCGGTACCCGGACTCTGCGTAGGCCTCGAGCAGGTCTCGTGTCTGGGGATGGAGGGCGAGCGCGGCGAGCAGGTCGGCGATGTCGGCGGCGGTCGGTCCGCTGCGGCCCGCGGCGCCGTCTCGTGGGTCGAGTGGGTCCAGACTGCCGTCTTCTAGACCGCGGCGTTCATCCGCGATAGCGGTGAGCAGCATCGCGCGGCCGATCCGGGGTTCGGGTTCCGTGTCTGCGGCCTGACGGGGCGCCCCTGGTCCGGGGGTTCCGCCGGGTAGCGACTTGTCGGTCGTGGCTGGGACTCCGCCGTCGGGGGCCGGTGCGACGCCCGATCCGGCCTCTGGCGTCGCTTCGTCTCCGACGCCGAACGGGCTGGCGTTCTCGGCGACTTCGTTCGGTTCGTCCGGACCGCGGGGGGTGCCGCCGGGCAATACCTCGGTACGCGCCTCCGCGTCCCGAGCTCGTCCGAGTATGCGTCGCGCGCTGGTGCTCAGTCGGTCATCGGCGCCATCGCGTGCGAACCGGTGCGCGAGCTGCAGCAACTGGGCCTCTTGCTCGGCGAGCAGGAGCGCTGTCGTCCTCCGTAACGCGGGACGGAGCGCATCGAGCACGAGATGCAGATCGGCGTTGAAGAGGCGGAGTTTCAGCTCGACATTGGTCCAGGACCAGTCGTACGAAGCCGAACTCGGATCGTCCGGATAGACAAGCAGAATAGCGTTCTGCCCCATGCGACCGACTTGCCAGCCACTAACCGGACGCAATCGAGACGGCGCGGCCCATCCCGGAAGTGCACTGTCGTTCAGGGCCGAGCCCTGCGCGATGAGGGCCTGGTGGAACGCGCTCAGCCGCTTGGCCGCGTTGGTCAGTGGAGAATCGGCCATCGCAGTCAGAAGGTGTCGGCGAGATGCTCCGCGAGTGCGGTGTCCAATCGGCGAGCAGCCTGCTCGGTGGCCGTGGCGCGCGACCAGCCGCGTGCGACGGAGAGAACGCTGGCGGCGCGTGCCGGCGAGGAGGACCTGCTGCTACGAGCAGATGCTCGCGGCTGTGCTCGCAGCAGTTCCATCACGTCGCGCACATCTTGGTCACTGGGCTCTCCATCGGCCAGCGGCGCGAGGGCGGAGACCGCCTCTTTCCTCCGCTTTTCGACGTGGTCAGCATCGGCCGAGTTGCCGGTACTCCTGCTGCTGACTCTGAGTCTCAACTCGGTACCTCCTTCTGATACAGCAACTAGTCAGGGGTGTGGCGCGTCGGATTCGTCCGTGTCGACAAGGTTCGCGAAGGAGGGGTCAGCCGAGACAATCGACACGCGGTCGACGTCTGGATCGCCGAGCCTCCCGGCGTCGAGCAACAACCGGCGACGTTCGTTGTCTAGCTCGTTCCGGCGGACGACTTCGCGTTCGCGGAGTACGTCGATGTACCGATGAAGCCGCTTGAACGGCTCGAGTAGCGGTGTGGCGCCCGACGCAAGGCTGAGGACGACGTTGTCGGTCTCCAGCGGTACAAGCCGACCGCTCTCCCGGAGCACGATCCACTCGTGGTATGCCGCACGAACCGCTTGTCGCTGAACTTCAGTCAGAGCGCCCCAATCAATCGCGTCGCGCAGCGTCCTCGCCAGCTCTGGGACGACCTGCTGCATCTGGCGCAGCGCGGGCTCGGTGAAGGTCGCTGGCTCGTCGGTGGCTGCCGGCAGCGGCTTGGTGGCCCGCGTCAATCGAATGTGCGGGTCCTCCAACTCAGTTGAGGCGCGGACGACGACGTTGAGGCGCGCGTCGTCGGCCGGAACCCCGTCGATCCAAAGACGGACGCCGAGAGCGTCAAGTGCGCCGCCTGGAGTCGAGGTGGCTCGAGGCCATTCATCC
This sequence comes from Cryptosporangium minutisporangium, assembly GCF_039536245.1. NCBI lineage: Bacteria > Bacillati > Actinomycetota > Actinomycetes > Cryptosporangiales > Cryptosporangiaceae > Cryptosporangium > Cryptosporangium minutisporangium. Next base: position 67,882 of record NZ_BAAAYN010000005.1, read on the forward strand.
TCGGGCTTCCCGTCGACCGCCACTAGCCACTCCCTGCGCGAATCTCGGTACACCAACGTCAAGTCGTCGTGGAGCGACCGAGGGGATACGGCCACGGCTTGGCGCACGGTCACGCCAGCGCTCTTGGACGGCTCGACCCGCGTATCGAAACGGGTATATGCCGCTCGGAGCCACGCTAGAGCTTGATGGGTGTTCGCCAAGCGCGGATCATCGCGGAGCCGATACACCGCGCAGTTGAAGAGGTAGCCGATCGGGCCAATGGGGTCGATAACCTGCGTGAGCGCGCGTTCACTGCCTGCCACGGGCAGGAACGCCCCATCGACCTCGAGCGGCGTCGGCATCGTCCCGGCCGGTGGCCGGGCATCCGGGACGAAGACCCACTGGGTTGGAACGAGTCGCCTGTTGTAGCGCTGCATGCGCTGGTCGAAGTCCTCGGCCCGCCAGATCGCTCGCATGTAATGCAGAATGTTCCGCCGGATGTGGGCGATCAGGGCGTCGACCTGATGATTGCGGCGTGCCGCGTCCGATACTCGAGCGGCTCGTCGCTCTAGGTCGCGCTCGTGATACTGCTGCCCTGAGGCGAGGAAGTTGGGCATGGTGCCCTGGCCGGTGTAGCTGCGGTAGTTGTCGGTGGCCCGGATCGCCGCCAACGCGGATTCTTGGAATGCATCGCTGTCCGGGAGACCCATGTTGGGCGGCTCCTTGCGCACGGCGCTGAGTACGCCGGCAAGGCCAGGGTCGAGGAGGGATGACACCAGAACGTCACCATTGCGCGCGATCCACGCCTCGTCGATGGCTGAGGCGGGGGGAAGAGCCTCCGGGACAAGAACCACCGAGTGCACCTCGGCAATCCGGGTGGACACCCAGAATCGCTGCTGGAGGCGGTGATAGAGGTAGGTGACGGCGAGTTCGTCGTTGGGGTTGGTTAGCTCGGAGGACCGAGACACCTCGTAGGTGTTCTCGGACTCAGTCGAGACGGTGACCTTGGTGTCCCGCTTCATTCGGCTGGCGGTCTTGCTCATCACCTCGTTGAGTCGGTTCTTGGTGTCACGGCTGCTGCCGGCCTGTTCCGAGGCCATGCCTCCAGAGACTTTCGCCTGGACGAATGGTCCGTAGCCGCCGCTGACCTCCGCCTCCGCGTGCGTGTTCAGCTTATTCGAGGCTTCCCGGACCACCTCCGCGGTGTCCTTGGTGGTAATGCCGGACTCAGTCGTCCTCTCGTACGACGAGCTTTCTTCCGAACCGTGGGAGACCTTGGTGCGCGTGGTGACCTTCACGCTGACCTTCTGCGATTCGCGAGGACCGAGCGGAATCGACTTCACCAGTTCGCCGCGGCCGTACGCGAGCAGCGTCCAAGACTGTCGGTGCACCACCTGCAGCCCGAACAACACTTCGTCCAGAGGAATCGGGTCGAAACTATAGTCGTCACCCGTGTCACCAGTCGGAATTCCTGCTTTGACGAAGTGGTTGTCGAACAGCGTGTCGTTGACCTCCTCCCAGAAGTCTCCGGAAAGGAACTCATCGAGCGTCGCTAAGTCTTTCGTGGTGAGGTACGTGATGGCCGCGTCCTGAACGCGGTCCTGCAAAATCAAATAGATGCAGTAGGCGTAGTAATCATTTGGGGCGATGCCGGAGAGGTCCTTGAACTCCTGCTGAGCGATTGCGGTCGGACTGTAAGTCTGTAGTTGGTTGTACGCGCGTACGGCGCACACGCCGTACCACCAGCTGAACAGCGAAGCCCCCAAGCTACCGACGTAGGATGACTCGACCGTGACTCCGCCTGCGCGGGCGAGCCCTTCCGCCAAGAGGGCGAAGTTGTCCACCGTCCGTCGGACCGTTTCAGCGAAGGTCGCCAGGCGGGGCTGGACTGGGCGCAGCGGTTCGGACGAGCCGTACCGACGCGGATCGATGTAGGGATCGTCGAGGTTACGTAGTAAGACGTATTCGTCGAAGTCGTAGGTGGCGTCTGCGGCGGTGTCCAAACCAGCGAGCGCCGAGCCAACGTTGCTCTCAAGGCCGAGTAACTCGGCAAGGTGACCCTCGAAGGCATCCGCCTCCTGTGGCGCCGGCGATGCCGCACCGTCTGGGCTCGTCGGGGTTAGTGGCGTTGGGTCGGTGCTGCGGACAAGCCCCACCGGCCCGAACATCAGACCTGTGATCTCCGCGCCGTCGCCCGGAATCACCGGTAAGCGGGCCGTGAGGGGTGTGGTCCCTACAGGAGTCTGCAGGGTCGGGGGCCCTCCCTGCGGTACGAGGTCTTTTGTCGTCCGCGACGAACGACCGTTCTTGGCCACCGGCAACCCCCTGTCGTCCAGGTTGTCTTACTGTCGCAGATCAAGAATCGGCTCGTCATCGGTCTGTTCGGGAGACCTGCCTCGTTCTTGCGGCGCGCATTACGCAAAGGGTGCTCCAACGGCAGCTTCTCAATGGACGAATGCGCAACCGGACGTACCGGTCCAGTAGCCGACCAACTTGGCGGTTTACTCATGGCACGGACGTAGCATCCTTCCGCTCGTTTTCTAATGCCGCGTACTGTGAGTATCGGCATGCGTTCGTTCAGCGAGCTGGATGCGCGGAACCCGAGGAATAGGTCTGTGACAAGTGCACCTGCGGCCGCAACGGGCGCACCGGCCGGGACCTCGGGAAGTGGGGGCGAGAACCAGGCCGCCGACCCGATTGTCGCCGCCGGCCCGCAGCGCCGCCGATGGCCGCCCGATCGTCTACTGGCGACCTGGCTGCCAGCACTGCATCTGGCTCCGGTTCCGGCTCGGGCTCTCGGCGCGGCGGGCGTATTGGGTGAACATTTGGGCGGATCCGGAAGGCGCGGGCGCGGTTCGGGCCGCCGCTGACGGCACCGAGACCGTGCCGACCGTGTACGTCGACGGCAGGGCATTCGTGAATCCCGAGCCCGACTACGTCCGGGCCTGGGTAGGTGGACGCGACCAGCGCACCGAGTCAGCCTGACCGCAGGCCCACCCGGGCACCCCAGGCGTCACGGCCGGGCGCTTCGGAGCTGACCGGCCAGAGCCTCGAACAGATCGAGGCACCAACGGCATCTGATCCGCGCGGTCCCTTCCGGCGCGCATCTGCGCCGGATCGGACCCGTCTGCGGGCTGGTCCTAGCTCCAGACCGGTTTTCCGCCTCCCGGCGTTGACGTGATTCCCGGGCCGACGAGGGGAAAGCGATGCCGGGCAGGCCGCCATTCTGCGTGAACAGCTCGACGGCCGGACCGGGCTGAGAGCCGAGCACGAGGACCAGATCGACGTGGCGGCTCGGGAGAGTTTCGCGCGAGGATTGAACAAGCTGCCCGGGCAGCCACAGACGGTTTCTCTTCACCGAAGGCGAACTTGTCCAGCCAGCAATGACGAAGACAGAAAATCGGGCGTCGCAGGGCGGTGCGGACGGGACCTTCATCGCCGCGGACAGAGCGCGCGCCTTGGGCAATTTGGGTCAATCACTAGGGCTGCTGCATGTCTATCGGCTTCGTAGAGTCCGGTTTCCAACGCCCTCTCTTGCCGCTGATCGGGCGTTGCCTTTTCCGGCGGCGCGCCCAATACCTCAGGTCGCCACCGTGGTCTCTGAACCCGCGAAGGTGAAAAGCCACGTGCCATCGGCGGCGGGGCCGGAAGACCGCAGATATATATGGCGGCTCTGTGTCCGCTGGTCATGAAGCGCCACGCGTTCGTGAGGACTGCCGTCGGCATGCACGAGATACTCGAATCGCCGGATCTGACCATCCAGGGGACCGCCGTCGAAACGCGCCTTGACCCCCACGGGATCCGCTGGTGCGTTCGCACTCACAGCTTCAGCGTGCCACGGTCCGCGGAGCGGGACACCTCCGGCCTAGTCGTCGCACTCACAGTCCGCGATGGGTTATCGCTCGGTTGGGGGCGCGCGGTCGCCGCTGGGAGCATCGTTGAGACCAACCAGTCGGTAGGGTCGGCAAGTACATCCGCTCTTGCCGCTTTCAGCTTCGCGGAGCGCACCGGCAGGGCGGGGAGACAGGTTAGCCCGCCGGCCTCAGCGCAGCGGTCGGCCGCGAGAGCGCGTGCGTGGCCGGATCCATATTCCTGATCTTGGCTCCGGGACAGGTGGGCAGGATGCCCCGCCCGTCAGCGCTTTCTATCGGTGCGATGACGGCGGCCCCGGAGCCGCCCGCCTCACCGGCGTACCAGCCCGAATGCTGACACAAGCTCTCGACCAGACCCAAAGAGGCCAAGCCGACGAACGCCCTCTCGTGCCGCTGATAACGTGTCGGCGGCCAACCCTAGCCGCTCCAAATTCTCGGACGTCGCCGCTTGAGCCTCCGGTTCGCCGAGGGATCGATACGAATCGCGCGGTACGCAGACAACGGGGACCTCCCAGTCGGGGTGTCGACTGTCCGATCAGCAGGCCCCGTATCGCCAGGCCACCGGTGCGCGCGCATCGCCTCAGCGTGACGCTGCATGGTGGAGTAGCCCGGTCAGCGGGACGGATACCGATACCGGGCATCCTCAGGCCAGGACGGGTCCGGGGCCGCAGGCTGACCGTCGAACGGCGCGCCGGTCCCCCGCCGATTCGGTGGTGCTGCCGCGTGCGAAGGCACCCGCGTCGGCGCGGCACCGGCTGGCGGGTGCCGCCGGACAGGGATCGTGCCGGCCGTAGGTGGCGGCTCTGCCGGGGTTCGACCGGTGGCCTGCGCTTGGTCCTGGCCGATCGTCGCGTACGCCGCAGGCCTGGTTGCCTGAAGCACGAGAGCGACCACGACACCCGTGCCGAACACGCCGCCGATCAGGACGCCGACCAGCCACGCCGCCACCGGTGGGGATCCGGGAGCGATCTCTCGCACGCGGGTGACGCCGTAGAGGAAAATGAATCCGGTCGTGACGATCGAGAAGAACCCAGCGACGACCTGTCCTTCCCAGCCGAAGAAGCCGTCCTCGTCGGCGACGCCGCGCAGGAACCAGACCACGGTCGCCGCGGACGCCAGCGTGAGGACACCGGTGGCCGCCAATCCACTCCCCACTACCAGCCACAGCGGTAGGACCTTCTGCTCCGAAAACAACGCGAACAGCGCGATGAGACCGGCCACGACAGGCTGGATCAGCGCTGTCCGCCACGGGGGCGCACCACCGAGGCGTGGAATCGCCAACGGCGCCGGGAGCACCCCGTCGCGCGCCAGGCCGGCCAGCTGCCGGGACGTCGCGTTGTGCAGCGTGACCCCGGTGGCGAGGAGGCCGACGAGCAGAACGCCCAGCAGCAGGTTGGTCACCGTCCCCGCGGCACCCGCGCCGACGATCGACGCGACCACCGCCGGGAGGAAGGCGGCCCCCAGCGCGGCGGCCTGGAGCGGAGCCTGCTCGGGCCCGACGGCGACGCTGACGGCCCACGCGCTGACCACCAGCACCGCGGTCGTCACCGCGTAGGAGATGTAGGTGGCCTTCGGGATGGCCCGCTGCGGGTCGGTGAGCTCGTCGCTGTAGGTCGCGCCGGCCTCGGATCCGACGAACGCCGTCACGGCGAATACCAGCGCTACACCGAAGGAGCCGGAGAGGATCCACCCGGGATCGAGGGGGGTGAACGACACCTCCGACCCCGCGGCTTCGGTGAAAGCGCCCAGGTCGAACGCGAGCACAACGGCGATCTGCCCGACCACCACACCGAGAAGAAGCCGCACGACGATTCGCAACGGCACGACGCCGAGCGCGAGGACCGACACCACGCAGAGCAGGAGGCCGACAGCCGCGGGCAGAACGACGCCGAAGAGGCTGTCGACGAGCGCAACGAACACCGTGGCGAAGAAGCCGTACAGACCCGCGACCAGGCCGGTGTAGGCCAGCAGCGTCACCGCCGCGGCGCCCAGTCCGACCGGACGTCCGAGCCCGCGGACGACCTGCACGTAGAGACCACCGGGGTGACGTACCCGGCGCGCGAGCCCGCTGTAGCCAAGCACGAATCCGAGCAGGATCAGGCCGGCTAGCGCGAAGATCAGCGGGGTGGCGACGACCTTGCCGTTCTGCAGCGCGGTCGGGACGACCGCCCAGAGGAGGGTGAGCGGCGCATGGGCCGTGATCAGTAGCGCCACCAGGTGGTAGGTGCGCAGCCCCGCGCCGCGCGGCACCGGGGCGCTCACGCCGGACCCATTCTGAGTGCGCCGTCCAGGCGGATCGTTTCGCCGTTGAGCATCGGGTTGCCGACCACCGCGGCCACCAGATCCGCGTACTCGTCCGGGCGACCCAACCGGCTCGGGTGCGGGATTTGAGCACCCAGCGAGTCCCGGGCCGCTTCGGGAAGACCGAGCAGCATCGGCGTCTCGAACGTGCCGGGCGCGATTGCGCACACCCGGATGCGGTGCTGGGCGAGATCGCGCGCGGCGCACAGCGTGAGGCCGTGCACGCCGGCCTTGGACGAGGCGTATGCGGCCTGTCCGATCTGGCCCTCGAACGCCGCGATCGAGGCGGTGAGCACGACGACGCCGCGCTCGCCGTCGACCGGATCGACCGCCGCGATGCGCTCGGCCGCCAGGCGCAGCACGTTGAACGTGCCGACGAGGTTGATGCGGACGACGCGTTCGTAACGCTCAAGCGGGTGCGGACCGTGGCGCCCGAGGATGCGGCCGGGCGTCGCCACACCAGCGCAGGACACCACGGCGCGCAGCGGAACTCCGGTCTCGTCGACGGCGTCGAGCGCGGCGGCCACGTCCGACTCGGACGTGACGTCGGCCGGCACGAACCGGCAGCGTGGACCGAGATCGGCGGCGACCTTCTCGCCGTCCGAGCCGGGCAGGTCGAGCACGACCACGGCGGCTCCGAGCGCCGCGAAGCGGCGGGCGGCCGCCAGACCGAGGCCGGAGGCGCCTCCGGTGACGAGCACCGCGGAGCTGTCGTCGATCCGCATGAGTTCCCTCTCTGAAAGTCCGATCGAAAGCTGACCGCCGTCAAGCGGTAGGAGGCGGCGCGCGTCGCGGGATCGTCCGCTGGTTGAGGTGCCAGCCGGTTGTAACCGCAGATGGCGCGTGGACCGTATCGGTATACGTGAACACGGTCAACCTTTTGCGATGCCCCGCAAGCGCCCTTGCTGGCACAAATGGAAGAAGAACGAAGAAGGTACTCTTTCGGTTATCGTCTTTCGATCAACTTAATGTCGGGAGTACCGGCAGGAGCTGAGCCCTGGCGCCGATACGCTGAGAGCCGCGACACCGCAAGGAGGACGAGGGATGGCGACTGCTGCCGATACCGAGCTGGAGCAGACGACGCTGCACCTCGTGAACCTCATCGCGTACTCCGCGCACAACCGCACGTACCGTCGTCGCTTCGCGCTCGTCACCGGGCTCGACCTGCCCGGCGCGGAGATCGAGACGGTCACCGCGCTGACCGGCACCCCGATGACGACCGGCGCGCTCGCCGAGCGGCTCCGGATCGACATCACCCAGGCCAGCCGCCAGGTAGCCCGACTCGCGGCCCTGGGACTCGCCGAGAAGGAGCGCGACCCCGCCGATCGGCGTCGCATCGTGGTCTCGCTGACCGAGCAGGCACAACGGCGCGCCGACGCGTGGGCGGCGGTCTGGGTCAACGACTACGCGCTTCCCGTCGACGGTTGGGCCACCGAGGACGTCGACGCCCTCGGGGAGTGGCTGGCGATCGTCCATCGTGTGCTCGCGCCGGCGCTCACGTCGGTGCCGGAGCGGGACCTGCCGTCGAGTTGGGAACCGACCGGCGATGAGAACCGGGTTCGGTTCCTGCGGACGACCGTGCGTCTGGCCCGGCTGGTAGGTAACTCGCACGGTTTCCAAGACCTCCTGGACGAGGCCCGAACCAACCTGAACGAGCTGACGTACTTCACGCTCCGCGACATCTGGCGGCATGGGCCGACGACGGTCTCCGAGATCGCGTCCCGCCTGGCCATCGACGCGTCCCAAGCCAGCAAGCGGGTGACCGCGCTGCGGGAGCACGGCCTGCTCGACGAAGCGGTGGACGTGTTCGACCGGCGCAGCACCCGGCTGCGGGCGTCGCGGCGAGGTACCGCGGTCGTACGTCGCATTCATCAGAACCAGCTCGCCGGTTTCCTCGATCTGCTCGGAGAAGTCGACCCGGCGTCCCGCGGGCGCTGGACGACGCTGGTCAAGCGCTACGTCCACGTGCTGGCCACCGCCGAGGTGGACGAGCGGGGGTGGCTGGTGGCACGCGGCAGCACGGCGCGCCCGGTGACCGAGCGCGCCGCCGGCTGACCGAGGCCCCGCGACCGGGCTACGCGAGGGCGGACGCGTCGGCGAGGATCGACTTCAAGGGCACAGATGGATCGGCCACGACCGCTCGCGGCGGATGCCGCTCGTCTGCCAACGCCTTCTTCACCTGCAAGAAATCGGCGGGCGCGTTGACGCACTCGGCCGCGACCAGCCGGTCGCCCCGGTAGTAGAGCGTCGTCCTCCGTCCGGGCTTGGCGCCCGGCCGGACCAGCGCGTCGTCGCCGAGCTGCCGCAGGCCGGCGATCTGCAGCTTGAATGCCCCCTGATCCGACCAGAACCAGGGAACGCTCCGGTAGGTGCGGTCCTCGCCGAGGACGGTCCACGCCGCCGCGTTCGCCTGCTCGACGGCGTTGTCGACGCTCTCCAACCGCAGGCGCGACGTCTCCGCCGCGCCCGGCGTGGGATCCGGCAGGTTCGCGCAGTCCCCCACCGCCACGGTGACGCCGTCGGACGCAAGCGAACGACGGTCGACCACGACGCCGTCGGCGCAGTCCAGGCCGGCCGCCCGGGCCAGCTCGTCGCGGGGCACGACGCCCACGCCGACGAGCACCACGTCGGCGTCGAGCACGATCCCGTCGGCGAGTTCGACGCCGGTCGCGGCGCCGTCCGCGGTGACGATTCGCCGCGGCGCAGTGCCGAGGTGGAAGTCGATCCCGGCGGCGCGGTGCGCGTCGAGGAGGTACGACGCCGTCGGCGCCCCGAGTGCACGCCCCATCAGCTGGGGGCCGGCTTCCACGACCGCGACCTGCCGGCCCTGTGCCCGGGCGGTCGCGGCCGCCTCCAGCCCGATGAAGCCGCCCCCGACCACCACCACCACGCGCGCCCGGGACAGTCGGTCCCGAAGCCGCAGTGCCGAGTCGAGATCACGCAGGTACAGCACCCCGTCCGCGTCGGCGCCCGGCAGGTCGAGCCGTCGGGGTCGCGCGCCGGTCGCGAGCACCAGCCGGTCGAACGGGTAGCGCGCGCCGCTGGAAGCCCGGGCGATGCCCGACCCGCCGCCGGAGAACTCGACACCCCCCACCCGCTCGCCCAGCGTCACCGTGATGCGCTGATCGCGGTAGTACTCCGCATTGCGTAACGTGAGCGACTCGGCGGTCGCCGCCCCGGTCAGCAACGCCTTCGACAGCGGCGGACGCTGGTAGGGCGGGTGGGTCTCCTCGCCGATCAGGCGGATCGGCGAGGAGTACCCGAGTTCCCGCAGGCGGCTGGCGAGCTGGACGCCGGCCTGGGAGGCACCGACGACCAGCAGGCCCGCCCGCCCTGCGGTCACAGCTGCTCCGGCGGGATCGTCACGTGCACGTCGGTCCCCTCGCGCAGCACGAGCTGGCACGACAGCCGCGAGTTGGGCTCCCGATCGGTGGCCGCGCAGTCGAGCATCTCGTCCTCGTCCTCGCTCACCGGCGGGTAGGCGTCGAGCTCCCCCTCGGCGAGGAAGACGTGGCAGGTCGCGCAGGAGAGCACTCCCCCGCACTGCCCGACGATGCCGGCGACGCCGTTCTGCACGGCGGTGCGCATCACGGAGTCACCGACCTTGCCGTCGACGACGCGTTCCGCGCCGTCCGGCTGGGTGTAGAAGACCTTTGGCATGTGACGTTCTCCTTGCCGGTGCTACCAGGCGACCGGGAGTTCCACCATCGGCTGGCTGAGGTGATCGCGGTTCCACCTGATCTCGCCCGCCAGCCGCAACTGGGGCAGGCGCTTAAACAGCTCACCGATGCCGACCTGCATCTCCATCCGGGCCAGCGGCGCGCCGAGACAGTGGTGGAGGCCGTAGCTGAGCGTGAGTTGCGGGTTGTTCTGGCGGGTGATGTCGAACTCCGCGTCGTCGGGCAGGACGATGCCGTCGTGCGCGACCGCCGTCGGATCGATGAGGACGGCTTCGCCTGCGGCGATGAGCTGCCCGTCGATCACGACGTCCTCGGTGGCCACGAACGGCACCAACCCGCCGCCTCCACCGACCGGCGTGCCGAGCGCCCAGCCGCCGTGCCGCAGGATCTCCTCGACCGCGGTGGGCATCAGCCCGTCGACGTCGGTGAGCAGGAGCTCCCGCTGGGCGTCGTGGTGCAGCAGGGCGGCGACGCCGGTGGAGATGAAGTTCGCGGTGTTGTCGAAGCCGGCGATGATCAGGATCAGCGCGATCGGCATGATCTCGTCGTCGGTGAGCGACTCGTCTTTGTCCCGGGCGTTGGCCAGGTCGCTCAGCAGGTCTTCGCGCGGTTCGCGTCGCCGCTCCTCGATCAGCCCGCTCATGTAGCCGATGAGCTCGAGCATGTCGTTGGCGATCCGTTCCTCCGGCATGTTCGCCGTCGCCAGCGTCGACGCCGCCCACCGCTCGAATTTCGGCCGGTCCTCCGGCGGCACGCCGAGCAGGTTGCTCAGCATCTGGATCGGCAGACCCAGCGCATACTCCTCGACCAGGTTGGCCGGACTGCCCTTGGAGACCATCTCGTCGATCAGGTGGTTGGCGAACTCCACCGCGGACTCACGCATCGCCCGGACGCGCTTCGGCGAGATCGACCGCTGCACCAGCCGGCGGAGCTTGGTGTGGTGCGGCGGGTCCTCGAACTGGATCGTCGTCTTGAGGAAGTCGGGGAACTCGACGAAGTACGGCACGACCCGCTCGCCGGTGCGGAACGGCTCCCGGACGAATCGGGTGTCGCCCAGCATGTCGCGCGCCGCCTGGTTCCGGTGGATGACCCAGACGTCCCCGCCGAACGGCATCGTCATCTTCGTCATCGGCCGGTCGGCCGCGATCCGGTGGTACTGCTCGGCGGCCTCGTGCACGGGCCGCGGCCCGAACGGGTACTCGGTGCCGGGCGGATAGGCCCGCTCGGTGGTTTCGGTCATCGCGTGTCCTTCGATCTCAGGCGGTCGGCAGCGTCGCGGGCGCGACGACCTGGGGAGCGGCGTCCGGGGTGATCTCCATGACCTCGGCGAACCGGGCGGCGACCGTCTCCAGCGTCAGGTCCGGGTCGGTGAAGCCGGTCGTATTGACGATCGCCATCCGGTTGACGATGCCGCCCGCGACGTTGAACACCTCGCCGGTGACCGCGCAGTCGGGGTGCACCAGGTAGGCGGCGACCGGCGCGACCTGCTCGGACTTGAGCGACGTGCGCATGTACTCGAGAATCTCCGGCGGCAGTCCGTCGGCGCTCGCCTCGGCCATCCGGGTACCCGCCCCCGGCGCGAGCGCGTTGACCCGGATGCCGACCGCCGCGCCCTCCAGCGCGAGGTTGCGGGTGAGCCCGAAGACCGCGCCCTTCGAGCTGCCGTAGTGGGTCATCCCGGGATTGCCGAGCATCGCGGCGGAGATCGTGTTGACGATCCGCCCGCTGCCGGAGTCGCGCAGGTGCGGCCAGGCAGCTCTCGCCACGAACAGCGAGCCGAAGAAGTGGACGTCGAGGTGGCGCTGGTACTCCTCGACCGATACCTCGTCGAACGCGGCGGTGCGGACGATGCCGGCGTTGTTGATCACCGCGTCCAGCCGACCGTAGGTGTCGACCGCGGTCTGCACGACGGAGGCCGCGCCGTCCTCCGTGGACACGTCGGCACGGGACGCGACCGCGGTCCCGCCCTGCGCGGTGATCTCGTCGACGACCGCGGCGGCCGGGGCGTCGCCGTCGACGCCGGCGCCGTCGGTGCGGGCGCCGAGGTCGCTCACCACGACCGACGCGCCGCGGCTGGCGAGCAGGAGCGCGTGCGCGCGGCCGATGCCGCGGCCGGCGCCGGTGACGACGACCACGCGGCCGTCGAAGCGAAGCTCGTTCATCGTTGATTCCTCTCCGATCCGGGTCTGAGGGGTCACGGCCGGTTCTTGCCGCCGCTGACCGCGACGTCAGCCACCCAGATCGACGCGAGGCCCTCGGCCCGCGACTTCGCGAAGTCCATGACCTCGAGGCCGACCGTGACGTAGAGCGTCCGACGGTCCGTGCCGCCCAGCCCGCACGCCGAGCCGAAGCCGCTCTCGAGCGGAATCGCCACCGCGTCGGTCACGGTCCCGCCCTCGACGATCCGGACGACGTAGCCGCTGCCGGGCATCGCCGCCCAGACCCCACCCTCGTCGTCGAGGCAGATCCCGTCGGGCAGGAACGGAGCCGCGGCGAACGTCCGCCGGTTGCTCAGCGTGCCGTCGGCGGCCCGGTCGAGCACCTCCACGCGGCTCGCGAACGCCTCCACCGTGATCAGCCGAGTCCCGTCCGCGGTGATCGCGATCCCGTTGGCGCCCAGGAACGAGCCGACGTCGCTGAGTGCACGGACGCTGCGGTCGGGCTCGACCACCAGAAGGTCCGACGCGGCCACCTCCGCGCCGTTGAACAGATCGAAGCCGAGCTGGGTGACGTACGCGCGGCCGTCGGCGTCGACGACCATGTCGTTTATCGGACCCGGCGCCAGGTCAGAGAGGTCGGCCCAGGTCTCCAGCGCGGTGCCGTCCCAGACCAGGACCAGCTTCTCGTGCATCGAGGTGACCAGCACCCGGCCGTCCGGTAACCAGCCGAAGCCGCCCAGGACCACCTCGACGTCGGTCGCGGCGTCCCGCTCGCGGGCATCGATGAAGACCGACGTGCTGCCGTCCTCGGCCACCGCCAGGACGGTGTGGTTATACATGTCGCTGAAGTAGAACGCCCCGTCGTGCCAGCGCGGGCACTCCGGCCAGGAGAAACCGCGGGCCAACTCGCGGGCAGGGATCGACCGGGCGTTCCGCACGGCCTCGGAGACAGCATCCACCATGACAACCTCGTTGTTTCGTGGGGTCAAGTAAAAAGAAGAGTGATTCACGGGATGAGCGACACCGCGACCGCACCTGTGGGTTGAGTCACAGTAGCACTTAGATGCTTGTCGTCAAGTATTCGGTGAAGACCTCACCGAGCAGCGCGTGCTGCCGTTCGGTGAACGGCAGCTGCGGGCCGGCGTAGGCGAGTTGCAGCAGCTCCTTGGTGGCCTCGACGCCTCGGGCCGGGTGACGTGCGATCAACCCGGCGAGCCGGCGGGCCTCGGACACGGCCTGCCCCGGTGGGGTGAGCGCGGCGACCAGTCCCCGCGCACGCGCATCGACCGCGCTCATCGGCTCTCCGGTCAGCGCCAGGAGCATCGCGGCACCGCGCGGCATGGTCGCCGCCAGCGACCGCAGACCTCCGCCGGCCGCGAACAGGCCGTGCCGGACCTCGGGCAGCCCCAACCGCGCGTCGGTGGCGGCGACCACCGCGTCGCAGGCCAATGCCAGCTCCAGGCCGCCACCGGCCGCCCAACCCTCGACGGCCGCGAGCAACGGCGTCGCGGTCGGGGGCAGCAGATCGCTGGGCCCCTCCCCCGCGGTCACGTCGATCTCGCCGGCCGCGAACGCGGTCAGGTCCATGCCCGAACAGAACGTCCCGCCGGCGCCCGTGAGTACACCGGCCTTGAGATCCGGCCGCTCGTCCAGCTCGCTGACCGCGTGCCGGAGCAACCGCGTGGCCTCGCTGTCCAGCGCGTTCCGGACGTGCGGCCGGTTCAGCGTGATCACCCGGACACCGAGCGCGTCGTCGACCAGGACCGGTGGCTCGGCGGCCATCAGGAGACCACCGCCGGCGGTGTGGCCTCCGCGCGCAGCACGCGCCGCAGCAGCTTGCCCATCTCGTTGCGGGGCAGCTCGGCGCGGATCAGCACCCGCTCGGGCACCCGCGTCGAGCGCAGGCGCTCGGCCACCCACCGCTGGACCGTTCCCTCGTCGAGCGCGACGCCCGGGCGAGGGACGACCGCGGCGACGGCCACCTCCCCCCACTGGTCGTCCGGCACACCGAAGACCACGGCCTCGTCGACGTCCGGATGGGCGGCGATCACGTCCTCGATCTCGCCCGGCGAGAGGTTCTCGCCGCCGCGGACGATGACGTCGTCGAGGCGCCCCTCCACATAGACGTACCCGTCGTCGTCGATCCAGCCCGCGTCCCGGGTGCGGAACCACCCGTCGGCGTCGATGCGCGAGCCGGAGGCGTACTCGCCGGAGACCTGAGGGCCGCGCACCCATAGCTCACCGCGTTCTCCGGCCGGGAGGTCGGTGCCCACGGGGTCGCGCACCACGATCTCCACCGACGGCAACGGACGCCCCACCGATCCGAGCCTCCGCCGCACCGACGGGTCGGTCGAGGACCGCGCCTCGCGGTGCTCGTCGGGCCCGAGCACCGCGATCGACGACGTCGTCTCGGTCAGGCCGTACCCGTTGACGAAGTTCACGTGCGGCAGGAGCTCGAGCGCCTTCTCGATCACCGGGAGCGGCATCCGGCCGCCGCCGTACGACAGGTGCCGCAGCGCGGGCAACGCGGTGCCGTCGCGCTCGAGCACGTCGATGATGCGGGCCAGCATCGTCGGCACCAGCATCGCGTGGGTGACCTGCTGCTCGGCGGCGAGCGCCACCCAGGCGTCCGGGTCGAAATTCGGCAGCTGAACGATCCGGCGTCCGCTGTAGAGGCCGGTGAGCAGGCCGGCGACCCCGGCGATGTGGTACGGCGGGACGCTCACCAGCGCGGCCTCGTCGGCGCCCGCCGAGAGCAGTTCGGTGCCGCCCAGCACGTAGGAGGTGAGGTGACGGTGCCGCAGAATCGCGACCTTCGGCTTGCCGGTGGTACCGCTGGTGTGCAGCAGCACCGCCGGTGCCTCCGGATCGTGCTCCGGCTCGACCGGCGCGAGGTCGGGGACGGCCGCGGCGTAGGCCGCGGTCTCGACCACGTCGACGCCGTCGGCGAGTGCGACGCCCCGGAGCGTGCGCTCGTCGGCGATCAGCAGCGCGGGCGCCTGGTCGGCGACCAGGGCCTCGAACGGCGCCTTGGCCAGCCGGTAGCTGATCGGCGCGAACGGACGGCCCGCCACGGCCGCCGCGAACAGCGCCACGGGGAAGGCGATCGTCGCCGTCCCGGCGTAGAGCACCGGCCTCTCGGGTTGCCCGGCCAGCGCCGCCGCCGCGACGCCGACCCGCTCGCGCAGCTGACCGTAGGTAAGGCCGGAGCGACGGTCGCCGAGCGCGACCCGGTCCGGCTCGACCGACGCGACGATGTCCAGCAGGCTGACGATGTTCATCGGTCGCCCTCAGTCCGACGCCGGCAGCGCCTTGGCCGCGGCGAGCCGCAGCGGAGTACCGGCCAGCGTGACCGGGCCGCGGCCGGGCTTGGTGCACAGCAGCTCGAGCGAGCCTGCCTCGTCGCTGTAACGCTTACCGACGAGGATCGCCTCGCCGGTGCCGGTCTTCGGTCCGGCCGGCGCCGTACCCACGGTGACCAGCGGCTCGCCCGCGCACGCCAGGTCGACGTCGCCGGGGGCGGCGCGCACGACGATGAACTCGGCGGACGACGCCGCGCTCGACAGTTTGACTCCGGGCTTGATTTCCACGATGAAGTGCCCTTCGGGGATGAGGGGAACAGGTCAGCCGTACAGGCCGGGTTCGGCGGACTTCTCCGGCGCGAACAGGACGCTGTGGTCGGGCAGGGCGCCGGGCCGGGGCAGGCGGACCACCGCGGTCGCCGTCGCCGTGGACACCTCGTCCTGGTTTACGACCGCAGCCTCGATCTCTACCTCGCCGCCGAACTCGTCGGCGTCGAGAACTCGGCTGACCTGGGCGTAGACGGTGTTCGTGTCGCCGATGAGGTTGGGGCGGCGCAGCTGGGACGAGAGCCGTACCAGGTCGCCGTGGTCCCCCATCCAGTCGCTGACGACCTGCGTGAGCCAGGCGATCCGCTGCGGACCGTAGTCGAAGCTGGTCGCCTGGGACCGGTTCGCGCGGGCGTACTCGGGGTCCGCGCGCCCACCGGCTCCCATGTCGATCGTGCCCGCGTCGACGTAACGCGCCCGGTTCGTGCTCAGCGAGCCGTAGGTGAACAGGTAGAGCTCCGTGGTGGTGTAGGTGCCCTTCGGCAGCTCCGGAAGCTCCTCGCCGACCTGGACGTCGTCCCAGTACCGCGGTTGTGCGCCCCGGCGGGTCCGCTCCCACACCAGCGGATCGGGGGCGACCCGCGGCTTGTCCCCGGTATCGCTGGCTTGCACACCCTTCCCGGGGTTGACGAAGCGCAGCATCCGGTTGGTGACCCGGGCGACCGGCTCGGCGCGGTGATTGAAGTACTCGGTACGCCCCGAGCAGATCAACGCCTCACCGAGCTGCCGCATCGTCGTCGGAGTGACGTCGACCGGCGTCTCGATCGAGCGGACCCGGTCGCCGACCCAGACCGGCCGGTACCACTCGATGTCGGCGCCGAGGTAGAGGATGCTCAGGTCCTTCATCGCGACGTCCGCGGGCGGGATGTGGCCCCAGATCGAGGCGTTCGCGCCGAAGTTCATCGAGAAGACGAACGAGGGAGAGCCGACGAGTTGGTGGTACCGGCCGTCCCGGGCGTACACCGGGTCGCGGTAGAGCGGGTTGAAATCGCCGGAGCCGTCGCCGTGCCGACGCAGCCACTCTGGCGTGACCTCGCGCCAGGGCTTCGGCGTCAGCGGCTGTCCCAGGCCCTCGCGGTACTCTTTCTCGAACACGTCGAGTGTGGTGATGCGACTCATGACGGGCGTATCCCCTCGGGACTCGGGACAGCGGAGGTCGACAGCAGCTGCCACGGCAGCCGGTCGATGCGCAGGCGGGCGGAGCGCGGCGATCCCCAGACCAGCTCGGTTCCGGCCGCGGTGCGGGTGACGGTGGCGTGATAGGTCGGCGGCTCACGGTTCGTCCGGACGAGCACCTCCTCGACCGTGCGCAGACGGCGGAGGTCGTGCAGCGTCATCCAGGTGGGTGGCATCAGCGCGCGCAGCCCTTCGCCGTGCTCGGTGAGGGCTCGCTCGCCGGTGAGCCAGGCGTGCTCGGTGATCTCGAGCCCGTCCACCGTCACCGGCTGCGCCGGCGCGACGGCGAGGAAAAACCACGTCCGCACCTGCACCGGCGCTTCGGACGGCGGGATCCAGCACGACCAGGCGCGCAGCGATTCCGGCGGCAGCACCAGGCCGGTCTCCTCGCGCAGTTCGCGCACGGCCGCGCGGCGGACGGCGTCCGTGTCGGACGGATCCCCATCGGCCGGTTCGACTGCGCCGCCAGGGAAGACCCAGGCCCCGGCGAACGTACGGCTGTCCGGGCTGCGCCGGACCAAGAGGGTCTCCACCCCGGCCGGACCGTCGCGGAGCACGACGACGGTCGCTGCCGACCTCACGAGCGCCACTTCCCTCTGCCCAGGACGAACCGGCCTTCCGCCCGGGCGGTCACGCGGCCCTCGACGCTGACCGTCGCCCAGGCGTACGTGGTGGTGCCGTCGATCTCGCTGTGGCTCGCCTCCACCGTCAGCCGGGAACCCAGCGGCGTCGGGGCCAGGTACCGCACGGACAGCTGCGCGGTGAGGCTGGAGCGTCCGACCCCGTGCAGGTAGATGCCGAGCGCATGGTCGAGCAGCACGGCGACGTAACCACCGTGGACGACCTTCGGCGGGCCACCGAACTCGGGCCCGAGCACGGTCGTGCCGGTTGCGCGGCCGCCGTCCACGCGCATCCGCAGCGGCGGCGAGACCGGATTGAACAGCGCCCAGGCGTCGCCGGTTTCGACCGGCGCGGCACCGGGGCGGAAGTACCACGGCTGCTGGGCCGACGGACCCCGAAGCTCCCTGGCCAGTTCGTCGACCCGCTCGGCGACCTCGGCAGCGCGGGCGTCGTCCAGTTCCGCGATGACGCTCAGCGCATTCAGCTCGCGCAACCGGGCCACCAGCTCCGCTCGTCCCTGAAGGGAGCTGCTCATCCGGCGACCCCGGTCTCGCGCAGCTTCGCCACGTCGCTCTCCTCGAGACCGAGCGACCGCAACACCGCGTCCGTGCTCGCACCGGACGCCTCGACCCGGCCGGGAGCGGCCGGAGCACACCGGCTGAACCGCGGTGCCGGCGCGGCCGACGGCACGCCGTCGACGAGCGGGAACATGCCGCGTGCGCGAGCGAGCGGCGTCGCGACCGCCTCGCGCAGGCTCAGGACCGGCGTCACGCAGGCGTCCTCGCCGTCGAACACCGCCGTCCACTCGTCCCGGCTGCGGGTCGCGAAGATCTCGGCGACGCGCGCTTTCACCGCGGGCCAGCCGGCGCGGTCCAGCTGTGGCGGCAGCTCCGCCGGGTCGAGCCCGAGTCCCGCGAGGAGCCGGGCGTAGAACTGCGGCTCGATCGCGCCCACCGCGACGAAGCGGTCGTCGCTGGTCCGGTAGACGCCGTAGAACGGGGCCGCGCCGTCGAGGATGTTGCTGCCGCGCTCGTCCACCCACGCGCCCCGCGCGGCCAACGCGTAGAACGGCGCCATCATCGTCGCGACACCGTCCACCATGGCCGCGTCGACCACCTGGCCCTGCCCCGAGGAGGACGCGTCCAGCAGCGCGGCGAGGACGCCGAGCGCCAGCATCGCTCCACCACCGCCGTAGTCGGCGACCAGGTTCAGCGGCGGCACCGGCGATCCGTCCTGCTCGCCGACCGCGTGCAGGGCTCCGGTGAGCGCCAGGTAGTTGATGTCGTGTCCGGCGGCCTGCGCGAGCGGGCCGTCCTGTCCCCAGCCGGTCATCCGGCCGTAGACCAGACGCGGGTTGCGGCGCAGGCACTCCGCGGGGCCGAGCCCGAGCCGCTCGGTCACGCCGGGCCGGTATCCCTCGATCAGCACATCGGCGCCCTCAATCAGGTCGAGGACGATCTCCACCGCGCGGGGTTGCTTGAGGTCCAGCGCGATCGAACGTCGCCCCCGGGCATGGATGTCCGTCTCCGGGTGGGTCGGTCGGGCTGCGCTGAGGCGGTCGACCCGGATGACGTCCGCGCCGAGTCCGGCCAGGAGCATGCAGGCATACGGGCCGGGGCCCTGCCCGGCCAGCTCGATCACCCGCACGCCGTCCAGCGGCCCCGCCAGCGAAGTCCTGTTTTCGTTCGCACTCACTCAGAACCCCAGTGGCCTGGTTCCGATGACGCCGCGGCGCTCGAGATCGGCGAGCCGCTCGTCGGACAGTCCCAGCTCCCCACCGAGGATCTCCGCGTTGTGTTCGCCGAGGGTCGGCGGCCGCCGCCGCATCCACTGGGGCTGCCCCACGCGGCGGAACGGCAGCGTCGGCAGCGCGAGCGTGCCCGCGTACGGCAGCTCGGTGAGCTCGTAGGAGCCACGGCCGGCCAGCTGCGGGTGCTCGTGCAGGAACCGGGCATCGATCAGCCGCGCCGCCGGAACCCCGGCTGCCAGCAGCGTCTCCACCACGTCGTCGGCGTCGCGCTCGGCGATCCAGCCGCTGAGTTCCTTCTCCAGCGCGGCGGCGCGGGCGCGGCGCCCGGCGCGATCGGCCAGGTCTGTCTCGTCCGCCCAGTGCCGGAACCCGGTGACCTCGGTGAGCGCCGTCCACTGGGCTTCGTCGAGTACCGAGATCCCCACCCAGCGGTCGGTGCCACGGGCCCGGAACGCGCCCTGGAGGTGGGCCTCGGACCCCCGATTGCCCTGCGCCGTGAGCAGCTCACGGTCGCCGGTCCAGGCGATCACCTGCTCCGCGGTCATCACCAGAGCGGCCTCCGCCAGGGGGGACTCGACCAGCATGCCGACGCCGGTGCGGCGGCTGCGGTAGATCGCCGCGGCGAGCGCGAAGAACGAGTTCGCCGCGCCCATCGGGTCCGCGGGTCCGCTGGGGTTCGTCGGGTCGCCGTCCGGATAGCCGGTGCGCCAGGCGAGCCCAGAGAACTGCTCGACGGTTTGCGCGTAGCCGACCATCGAGCGGCGCGGGCCGGTGAGGCCGAACGCCGGCATGCGGTGCATCACCAGCCGAGGGTTGAGCTCGTGGACCGCCGCCCAGTCGAGCCCGACCGACTCCAGGACCCGGGGCGCGTAGTTCTCGATCAGCACGTCGGCCGACGCGATGAGCTCGCGCAGCAGGGCGACCCCGTCCGGCTGGGAGAGGTCGAGCGTGACGTTCCGCTTGTTGCCGTTGGCACCGAGGTAGAAGTTGCTGCACTCCCACCAGTGGTCGCGGGTGGGCGGGAGACCGCCCATCGTCCGCGAACCGTCGATCCGGTTGGTGCTCTCGACCTTGATCACGTCCGCGCCGAACGCGCCGAGCAACGAGCCGACGTAGGCACCGACCCACCAGGTCCCGAGGTCGAGGACGCGCAGCCCGGCGAACGGCGCCGGCCGGTCGAGCTGCCGGTCGGGGCGCTCCCCGGTCGCCGCTGCCGCCGCGCCGGTGCGCGCCGGACGCTCGCCGTCGAACAGGAACGGCGGCGCCGGCTCCCGGAAACCACCACCGGGATGGTCGGGGTAGAAGTCGCGGGCGACGATCTGGGGGTCGTCGAGGATCGTCCGGCCGTTGTGGACCGGTGCGCACGGGATCCGGAACGCGGCCGCCCGCTCGACGATCTCGGCGACCGTGTGCCGCCGGGTCCAGGATCGGACGGCTTCGGTCAGCTCGGCGGCCCGCCGGTAGCGACCCTCGTGCGTCTTCATCTCCTCGTCGGCCAGGTAGTCCGGCCGTTCGATGAGCACGAGGAAGTCCTCGTGGTTCTGCACGGAGGCGAGGTTGAAGCCGACCCAGCCGTCGCTCGCCGGCTCCACCGAGGGCGTCAGCCGCCGACGCTGGAGGAACGGCTCGCGGGGCATGCCGTGCACGGCGGCCATCACGTCGATGAAGAGGTTCGTGGAGTACCCCGACACTTCCAGCAGTGGAACGTCGAGTACGCGTCCGTCCGGACCGCCCTGCAGCGCGGCGATCGCCGCACCGGCGGCCATCGCGCCGGCGATCCACAGCGGCTCGGCGCTGCCGGTCGCGAGCGGGTCGTTCTCCAGCACACCGCGGATGCTCAGCGAGCCGGACTCGGCTTGGAGCGTGAACTCGCTCCACGGCCGTCCGGCTCCGGCCCACGGACCGTCCAGTCCCCACGGCGTGAGGAAGACGACGACCCGGTCGTCGTCGAACGCCGCGCGCAGCTCGGCGTCGGGGGCGTCCGGGAGTTCGATCAGGACGATATCCGCGTCCACCTCCCGGCTTACCCGCGGAAGGTCGGCGAGGTCGGCGTCGGTCCGCTCCTTGCCGGAGTGCAGGTACGCGGCGAGCGCGGGCCTTTCCGGACCGCTGCCGGGCGCGCCCGCGCGGACGACGCGGGCCCCGGCGTCGCGCAGGGTGCGGCCGGCGTAGCCACCGGCGATCGACCGGGACCACTCCAGGACCCGGACGCCGGTCAGGGGGGCGGAACGGGGAACGTCGTTGTTCGATGCCGTCATGTCAGCTCACCGCCAGGAGGTCGCCGAGTTCTTCGAGTCGCTGGCCGGGACCGCCGAGGGCGAAGACGTCGTTCTTCGCCCCCAGGAAGGCCCGGTGAACGGGATAGTCGAGATCCACGCTGGTGCCGCCGTGCAGGTGCATCGCCGCCTCGCCCACGCGGGTCGGGGCTTCGGTCGCCCAGACTGTGGCGATCGCGAGCGCCTCTTCCGCGGGGAGCTCCTCGGCCAGCAGCCAGATCGCCTGCCAGGTGGTGAGCCGCAGGCCCTCGGTGTCGATGTAGGCGTCGGCCAACCGGTGGGCCACCGCCTGGAACGAACCGATCGGGCGGGTGAACTGCTCGCGCTCGGACACGTAGGTCGCGGTGAGCGTCAGCGCGGCGTCGCAGCGGCCGAGCTGGGCCGCGCATCGGGCGGCGTCGATCCGGGGCAGCGTCCAGTCCAGAACGTCCGCGGCGTCACCGCACGCGCGGACGACATCGGCGTCCGCGACGGGGGTGTCGGTGAGCCGGACGTGCCAGCGCGGCAGCCGGTCGACGGTGGCGTGCGGCGTCCGCTCCACCGTGCTCGACCGCAGGTCGACGAGGAACAGCCCGACTCGACCGGTCTCGTCGGCGGCGTCGACCAGCAGGCGTTCGGCCCGATCGGCGGCCGGCACGTGGGACAGCACACCGCGCAGCGCCCAGCCGTCCGCCGTGCGGGTCACCACCGGCCGCGCCGCCCGACCACCGGGCCGGGTTAGGGCTCCCACCAGAAGCGTCGTCCCCGCGGCGAACGGCGCCACCAGCCGCTCGCGCTGCTCGGGCGTGCCGAAGCGGGCGAGTGGCGCAGCGACGGCCACCGCGGTGTCGACCAGTGGAACCCGCACGCACGCGCGCGCCGCGGCCTGCACCAGCACGCACAGTTCGGTGAAGCCGGCGCCGCTGCCGCCCAGTTCCTCCGGGAGTGCGATGCCGATCAGTCCGGCGGCCGCGAGGTCCTGCCAGACCACCTCGTCGACGCTGTCGCCGGCGGCCTCCACCGCGCTGAGCCGTTCGGGCTTACCGCGATCGGTGAGGATCGTCGTCGCCAGGTCGAGAACGTCCTGCTGCGTTTCGTCGAACGTGAAGTCCACGGGGAACCCTTCGTCGCTGGAGCCGGTCAGCGCTTGGCGCGCGGAAGGCCGAGACCGAACTGGGCGATCAGGTCGCGCTGGATCTCGTTGACGCCGCCGATGAACGTCATGACGTTGGAGGACGCGACGCCCTTCGCCATCGAGCCGCCGAGGATCGCGGCGGGATCGTCGTCGGTGAACACCGCGTCGGGACCGGCGATCTGCGCGAGCATGCGCGCACCGCGGCCCATCAGCTCGCTGCCGAACACCTTCGCCGAGGACGCGTCGGCGGCGTTGAGGCTGCCGTTGTCCACCGCGGTGGCGAGCTTGCGGTTGAGCACGCGGAGGAACTCCGCGTCGGCCTTCACCCGCGCCAACGCGGTCCGGACCCAGGCCTTGTCGATCAGCCGGGTGCCGTCGGGGTAGTGCTGTTCCTTGGCCCAGGCGGTCACGGCGGCGAGGCCTCGCTCGAGCTGCACGGAGGAGACCAGCGCGACCCGCTCGGAGTTCAATTGGCCGGTGATGATCGCCCAGCCGTTGTTCTCGCCACCGATGCAGTTCTCCACCGGGACGCGCACATCGGTGAACGAGACTGCCGCGATCGAGTTGTCGCCGAGTGTCCGCAACCGGGTCGACTCGACACCGGGGGCATCGCGCGGAACGACGAGTACCGAGATGCCCTTGTGCCGGAATGCGTCCGGATCGGTGCGGACCGCGAGCCAGATGTAGTCGGCGGCCTCCATCATTCCGGTCCAGAGCTTCTGGCCGTTGATCACGTACTCGTCGCCCTCGCGCACCGCCCGGGTCCGCAGCGACGCCAGGTCGGTGCCGGAGTCGGGCTCGGAGTAGCCGATCGCGAAGTGCACCCGGCCCTTGAGGATGCCCTGCACGAGCGTGCGCTTCTGCTCCTCGGTACCGTGCGCGGCGATCGCCGGCCCGATACTGTTGATTGTGAGCAACGGAGTCGGCACGTTCGCATACGCTGCCTCGTCGTTGAAGATGGCCTGCTCGACCATCGTTCGCCCCTGCCCGCCGATCTCCCTCGGCCAGCCGATCCCCAGCCACCCGTCTTCCCCCAACCGGCGAACGACGCTGCGGTAGGCCTCCGTCGCAGCCACTGCCGAGTACCCGTGGCGTAAGTGTCTCCGCTCCTCGGGCGTCATCAGGTCCGCGAAGTACGCCCGCAGCTCCTGCTGAAGTTTCTCCTGCTCAGGGCTGTACTTGAGATGCATGTGACCTCTCCTGCCGACCTGTCGCCGCGCGACGTGCATCCGACGCCGACCCCTCGGACGCTAGCTAGTTAGTTTCTTCTGATCAAGTGTTTCGCGGAACTCTTGTCGCACTGCGGTCATCCGATGGTCATCTCGGACGCCGCCCGGAACCGACCGCGACGGGATCCGCCGCTATTAGTTGACCGAAAGAAAACGTCGCCTTAACTTGAGCGGTACGGGCCGCGCAGGCAGTAGGAGGCCGCATGAGCAAGGCAACGTCGCCGACGCCCGCCGGGATGATCGATCGCGTGGTCGACATCCTCGGTGCGTTCGAGGGCGTGGGCAGCCTGACCCTCGCCCAGGTCGTCACGCGAACCGGGATCCCCCGGTCGTCCGCGCACCGGATCCTCGAGCACTTGGTGAAGGTGCGCTGGCTACGCCGCGAGGAGAACACCTACGAGCTCGGTCTGCGCATGCTGGAGCTGGGCACGCTGGCGGCCCACCACAACGCGCTGCGGTCCGCGGCCCTGCCGCACCTGCACAACCTGCAGAACCGGACCGGGCTCGTCGTCCACCTCGCGGTGCTCGACGGCACCGACATCATCTACCTCGACAAGGTCGGCGGCCGCCTCGGGATGCAGGTCCCCTCCCGAATCGGTGGACGCGCACCGGCGCACTGCACCGCCGCCGGCAAGATGCTGCTGGCCGCCGCGCACGACGACGTCGTGCAGGCGGTGCTCGCCGGGCCGATGGAGGCGCCGACGTCGGCCAGCCTCGTCTCCGAGCGACGCCTGCGGGCGGAGCTCCGACGGGTGGCCGAGCGCGGCGTCGCGTTCGATCGGGAGGAGTCCGCGCACGGCATCGGCTGCGTGGCCGCACCGGTGGGACGCCCGGACGCGCCGAGCGCCGCGGTGTCGATCTGCGGCCCGGTCGGCCGGGTGAACTTCGAACAGCTCGTTGGAACCGTGCGGGCGGCCGCCCGGCAGGTGTCGACCGCTCTGCTCAGCGGCCAGATCCGGTACCTGCCCGGCTCGCTGAGCGAAGCCCGCGTGGCGATCGCCGCGGGCCAGTGAATTTCGACCGACCCCTGCGGACGGCGTTCAGCCTGCGGGAAAAGGTGAGGTCGAAAAGAGTTCAGTAGCAACACGCCGCGAGGCCGGGCGTCCGGCCTCGCGGCGGTGCTCTCAGGACCGCGCGATGTTGGCGCGGCTGGCTTCGATCGCGGCGAGGCGGCGGCGGAGGAGGGCCGCGGCGGCCGGGTCGCCCTCCTCAGCCGCCAGCTCCGCCCTGGTGTCGGCCTCCAGCTGCGCCAGCCGGTCGGTGGCCAGCGCCCGGGTCAGCAGGTCCTGCTCGACCCAGTCGTCCTCCGGGATGTCCGCTCCGCCGTCGTCGGGCCGCCCGCTCACGCGTCTACTCCGCGAGCTTCGTCGTCCCAGAAGTTGAACAGCCGACGCGCGTTTGTCTCCACGATCTTGCGGGCCTCGTCGTCCGGCACGTCCGCGAGGACCTTCTCGGCGTACTTGCGGCTGTGCGGCCAGTAGGAGTCCGAGTGCGGGTAGTCGCACTCCCAGGTGATGTTGTCGATGCCGATGTCGTGGCGGTTCTTCAGCCCGAAGACGTCGTCGATGAAGCAGCCGTAGATGTGCTTGCGGAACAGCTCCGACGGACGGACGTCCTTGACCACGTTCTGGTACCAGCGGTGCCGCTCCCAGGTACCGTCGATGCGCTCCAGCAGGTACGGCACCCAGCCGATCCCGCCCTCGGAGAGCGCGACCTTGAGGTTCGGGTGGCGGTGGAAGACCGGCGAGAACAGCAGGTGGGCGGTGGCCGACATCAGGTTGGTGCCGTAGAGCGAGATCGTCACCGCGTACGGTGCCTCGGGGGCGGTGGCCGGCGGGGACCCGGACGAGCCGAAGTGCATGCAGAGCGGCAGATTCGCTTCCTCGGCCGCGGACAGCACGCCCTCCCAGTGGTCGGTGTAGAGCGAGGGCAGCCCCAGCGGCACCATGTTCTCCGGGAACGAGATGCCCTTCGCACCCTTGGCGACGGTCCGGTGGATCTCGGCCACACAGGCGTCGGCGTCCCACCACGGCAGCACGACCAGCGGGATGAACCGGCGCGGGTCGGTGGCGCACCACTCGTCCAACACGAAGTCGTTGTACGCGAGCACGCACGCGTGCGCGAGCTCCATGTCACCGCCCTCGGCGGTGAACAACGCCCCGGCGAAGCGGGGGAACGACGGGAAGTTCGCCCCGGCCCACACGCCGTCGAGGTCCATGTCGACCAGGCGGGCCCGCGGGTCGTAACACCCAGGGATCATGTCGGCGTAGCGGACCGGCTCCACGCCGTACTCCTCCGGGCGCTTGCCGGCGACCGCGTTCAGCCCGATCGCGGGGAACCGTTTGCCCTGGTAGTACCAGACCTGGATCGGCGGCCCGCCGGACGGCGAGGGTTCGTCGACGATCCGGGGCCCGGGCTCCTGGAACTTGGCGGGGAGCCGGTCGGCCCACACCCGCGGGTGCTCGATGAGGTGGTCGTCGACCGAGATCAGTTTCATCGATGGCTGGAGCGGCACGTCTACCTCCTGGACTGCACGGGATGGGGCGCCGCCCGCAGGTACGGCGTACGCAGGCGGGACGGGTCGATGTCGTCGGGCTGCCAGCCGGGCAGCAGCGCACGGCCGTCGACGGTGTGCACCGGCCGGTTCAGCTCCACGAGCAGCGAGAGGTTGTAGGCGATGCGACCGGTGAGCACCGCGGGGTCCCCGGTGCACAGCGCGAGCGCGGCCTCGGCGATCGTCTCCTCCGGCTCTGCCTCGTCGGCGCGGACACCGGCGACCCGCTGCGCGTTCTCGGTGGCGATCTGGTACTCCGGGGCCAGCGCGTTGACCGCGATGCCGTCGTCGTAGAGATCCATCGCCGCGCCGGTCGTGATCCGGTCGATCATCGCCTTCGTGCCGCCGTAGAGCGCGGCGCCGTAGGTTGGGTTGGGCGGGAACGGCGGGCCGAGCCGGGGGCCGGCCTGCGACGAGGAGATCATCAGGATCCAGCCGGCGCCGCGCTGCCGCATGCCGGGGACCGCGGCCGCGGCCAGCTCCCACGCCGCCCACACGTTCGTCTCGACGGCCCGCCAGAACGCGTCCCGGGTCATGTCCGGGAAGCGCTGGTCGAAGTTGCGTTCGGCGGCGGCGTTGTTCACCACGATGTCGACCGGCGCGCCGAACGCGTCGGCGGCGCGGCTCAGGATCTGCGCCCGATCGGCCTGCCGGTCGGCGAGGTCGAACGGGATCGCGACGGCGCGCCCGCCGTCGGCGTGGATCTGGTCCACGGTCTCCTCCAGCGACCCGGCCAGCGTGCCGTCGCCGGGGCGGAGCGACCGGCCCGCGGCGGCGACCGCGATCCCGTCGGCGGCCAGCCGCCGCGCGATCGCCCGCCCGATGCCTCGGCTGGCGCCCGTGACCACGGCGACGTGCGGCGCCGTCCCGTCGGTCACGGGCGCATCGAACGCCGCTCCGGCGACGCCGGGCAGCGGCTTTCCGGCTGGGACCGTCGGGCCCGGCGGGCGACCGCCCACAGTGGGCTCGGGCCGAGGGTCGGCCCGGCCGGAAGCGGCCGTCATCGGCCGAGCCCGGTCAGGCGGCGAAAGTTGCCGGCGGCGAGCGCCGTCCGCTCGTCGTCGGTCAGCGGCAGCGTCTTCAACACCTCGATCTCGCGGTCGAGCCGATCGTGGCTGCCCGGGTGCGCGACGCCCGGCCGGCTGCGCATCCACAGGTACTCGCTGATCACCCAGTTGCTGCCGAACAGCACCCGGTCGGACCCCAGCTTCCGCAGGTGAGCGACCATGTCCTCGGCGCTGACGTGCCCCTCGGCGACCTCGATCAGCCGCAGCGACACGTCGGTGTGCACGTTCGGGTACGCCCGGACCAGCTCCAGCACCTCCGCGTCGGCGCCCTGGCCGAACGTCCGGTCGTGGCCGAGGTGCGCGAAGATCAGCTTCAGCGTCGGGAAGTCGGCCAGCGGCTTCGCCCAGCGACCGGGTCGTCCGGCCATGAACCCGGCGGCCTGGGTCAGAATCGGGACTCCGGCCGAGGCGCAGTAGTCGAGCACCGGGCGCAAGCGGGGGTCGTCGCCCTCGGTGGAGTGGTTCATCGGCACGTGCTTGACGCCGAGCGCGCCCCGGCGCAGCCCGTTCTCCACCTCGGCGAGCAGCGTCTCCGAGTCCATCAGCACTGGGTCGATGCCGACGAAGCAGCTCAGCCGCGGGTTGCCGGCGACCTGCTCCAGCGCCCACGTGTTGTTGTCCTGGATCCGGCGGACGATGCGCTGCCGCAGGTCCTCGCTCGCGGCGGCGCGAGCGCGCGATTCGTCGGGCAGGATGTTCTGGCCCTGACGCCAGTAGACCCCGGACCAGGTGAACATCAGGATGTTCATGTGCGCGATGCCGGTCGCGTCCATGACGCGCTCGGCCTCCTCCGGCGTGCCGAAGAACTCCGGCCGGTCCGGTAGGCCCATCGCGGCGCTGAACCGCAGCAGGTTGCTGTACAGGTCGCAGCTGTGGTCGGCGCTGCGCAGCACGTGGTTGTGGCAGTCGACGATCTCCAGGTCGGTCACTGCGTCACCTCGTCCAGCGCCTTCGGCGTGAGCGCACCGGCCGGCGGGCGGCGGGTCGTGTGCACGATGCCGCCGTCGGAGACGACCGAGTGGCCGGTCAGGTACGACGACAGGCTGGAGGCGAGGAAGACCGCGACTCCGGCGGTGTCCTCCGCAGTG
This sequence comes from Cryptosporangium minutisporangium, assembly GCF_039536245.1. Classification (NCBI taxonomy): domain Bacteria; kingdom Bacillati; phylum Actinomycetota; class Actinomycetes; order Cryptosporangiales; family Cryptosporangiaceae; genus Cryptosporangium; species Cryptosporangium minutisporangium. The sequence goes on from NZ_BAAAYN010000005.1 coordinate 96,377, forward strand.
CCGAGCCGGCCCATCGGCGTGGCTTCGGCGGCCCGGCGCATGAACTCGGCCTGGCCGGGGCGGCTCGAGGTGGGAGTCTCCCGGCCCGTGCGGTCGATCGCGTGGGTGCCCGGCACGACGCAGTTGACGCGGATGCCGTACTGCGCCAGTTCGAGCGCGATCGAGCTGGTCAGGTGGATGACGCCGGCGTTGGCGGCGCCGTAGTGGGCGATCGACGGTGCGGCGGTCACCCCGCTGGTCGACGCGAAGTTGACGATCGCACCGTGCACGCCGTCCTGGATCATCGCCAGCGCCTCGGCCTGCATGCAGAGCATCGCGGTCGTGAGGTTCAGCTCGACCGGGCCGTTCCACTCCTCCAAGGTGAAGTCGAGGAACGACTTCGGCGTCGCGGCGCCGAGGCTGCCGACGCCGTTGACCGCCACCGCCAGAGGCCCGAGCTCCGCGCGCGTCGTCTCGACCATCCGGCGGACGTCGTCGGGGCGCCGGACGTCGGCCTGCAGCGCGATCGAGCGGCGTCCCAGCGCGTCGATCTCCTTACGGGTCTGCTCGGCGAACTCGCCGGCGATGTCGGCGACCGCGACGTGCGCCCCGGCTCGGGCGAGCGCGATCGCGGCGGCCTTGGGGATGCCCCCTCCGCCGCCGGTCACCAGCGCGACCGCGTCGGTCAGCCCGAGCAGCTCCTCGGCCTGGGATGACATGGCTCAGCTCCTTTCCGCGTCGGCCGGCACCGCTGCCGGTTCGACGTACGTCGGCTCGACATAGGGCAGACAGATGCCGCCACCCACGTCCGCGAACGTCACCCGCACTCGCAGACCGGTCCGGACGTCGGCCACGTCCGCGGAGACGAGGTTGGTCAGCAGGTGGAAGCCCTCGTCGAACGCGACGAGGACAACGGCGTAGGGAACGTCGAACGCCGGGGTCTGCGGCCGGTGGACGACGGTGTGGCTGTAGACGCTGCCGAGCCCGGCGCTGACCTGCCAGCTCAGCGTGTCGGCACCGCAGCAGCGGCACAGCAACACCGGGTCGAACTGCGCGGCGCCGCAGGTCTCGCACCGCTGATAGCGCAGTTCGCCCCCGGCGCAGCCGTCCCAGAACGTCCGGGAGACCGGTGTGGGCTCGGGCAGCGGGATGCCCGCGCGCTGGGGCTTCAGCCGGGTCATGGGCGCTCACTCCCCAGCAGCAGGACGTCGGTGAACAGGGCCCCGGCGCCGCCGTTGCTGCAGAGCGCCACGGTCGCGTCCGCGACCTGCCCGGTCGGGCAGCGCTTCTGCAACTGATGGACGCCTCGGGCGACGCGCTGGGTGAGCTGGACGATGCCGCCGCCGTGGCTGTACGACATCAGGCCGCCGTCGGTGGTGGTCGGATAGCGGCCGTCCGGCCCGATCCGTCCGTCCAGCACGAAGGCGCCGCCCTCGCCGTCCGCGCAGAAGCCGAACGCCTCGAACTGCCGGATGATCTCGAACGAGAACGGGTCGTAGAGTTCGCACACGTCGACGTCGTCCGGGGTCAGCCCGGCCGTCGCGAACGCCTGCCGGGCGGCCCGCCTGCCCACGTAGCCGTTCGGTATGTCGTCGCCGGTGCGGCCGGTGAGGTCCCACAGCGGCGCGTGCCGGTAGGCCGGGCCGAACGCGTCGCAGCCGCCGCCGAGGACGTACACGGGCGGGTTCGCCAGGTCGGCGGCGCGCTCGGCGGTCGTCACCAGCAGCGCGCAGCCACCCTCGGACGTCGTCGCGCAGTCGAGCAGGTGGAACGGGTCGGCGATCATCCGGGACGCCAGTACGTCGGCGGGCGTGTACGGACCGCGCCCGGAGTACACGGCTTCCGGGTTGACGTGGCCGTTGTTGCGGATCGTCGCGGCGACCTCGGCCAGCTGCGCGGGCGTGGTGCCGTACCGGTCCATGTGGACGCGGGCGATCAGCGCGAACTCGGCGGCGGTGTAGAGCCCGAATGGCGCGACGAACTCGTTGCTCGGGCGGGTCCAGGGCGCGGTGGACGCCCGCTCGGTGTAGAGACCGGCGCCGCCGTCCGCGATCAGTACGGTCCGCGCGAGGCCGGCCGCGACCAGCGCGCACGCCTGCAGCACACCGGCGATGCCACCGGCCGCGTTGGAGTTCCAGACCGGTCCGAGGCCGAGCGCGTGGATCAACGCGGGCGCGTGCTTGCTGAACACCGCGTCGACGTCGGTCACCGGAACACCGGCGTCGGCGAGGACGCCGCGGGCCGCCTCCAGCGTGATCGAGAACGCGGTGTGCCCCTCGAGCACCCGCGCCTGCCGGGTGTTGTGCGCGGCGACGAGTGCGACGTCGCGGAACGGATGGCTCATCGGGGCCCTTCGGTAAGCAGGCGGTCGCCGATCACGCCGTCCGAGCGGAGCTGTTCCAGCCGCGCGACATCGACGTCGAGCACCTCGGCGTTGTGCTGGCCCAGAGTGGGCGCGGGACGCTGGAACCACGGCGTCCGGCGGGACGCGAACCGCACCGGCAGGCCGGGCAGCTCCAGTACTCCGACGACCGGGTGGTCGAGCGTCTCGGCGAAGCCACGGGCGCGGTGCTGCGGGTTGTCCAGGACGTCCGGCGGCGGCACCACCCGCGCGGCGGGCACTCCGGCGGCGACCAGCAGCTCAGCGGCGGCGGCTGCGTCGCGGCCCGCGGTCCACTCCCCCAGCCGGGCGTCGAGGAGGTCGGCGGCGGCCCGGCGGCGCGCAGCGGTGTCCAGGTCGTCGCTCCACGGCGGTCCTCCCATCACGCGGCGGAGGGCCCGCCACTGCTCGTCGGTGGCGACCGCGACCGCGAGCCACTCGTCGTCGCCCGCGGCGCTGGAGGCACGGTAGACGCCCTGCGGAGCGGCGGCCGGGCCGCGGTTGCCGTCCCGCGCCGGCTCGGCGCCGTAGGCCTGGTACTCCAGCACGAGCTGTGCGGCGACGTTCAGCGCGCTCTCCACCATCGGCACCTCGACGAAGACGCCGATCCCCTGCCGTTCGGCGGATTCGAGCGCGGCGAGGACGGCCACCGCCGCGTGCGCTCCGGCGACCGGGTCGCACGGTCCCTTGAGCACCAGCGGCGGGTCGTCGGCGTGCCCGGTCAGCCACGCCAGCCCGGTGGCCTGCTCCATCGTCTGCGCGAACCCGGTGCGGTCGCGCCACGGGCCGTCCAGGCCGAATGCCGGCATCCGCACCAGGCTGGCTCGCGGGTTGACGGCGCGGATCGCGGCGGCGTCGATACCGAATTGGTCCAGGACGCGCGGCGAGTAGTTCTCGATCAGGACGTCGGCGTCGGCCGCCAGCGCGAGCAGGAGTTCCCGCCCCTCGGCGGTGCCCAGGTCCAGCGTCACGCCACGCTTGCCGGCGTTCGTGCCGTGGAAGACCCCGCCCCACTCCCACCAGCCATCGACGTCGGGCGTGCGCGTGGACGTGAACCGCATGCCGTCGGGTCGGGCGGCGGACTCGACCTTGATCACGTCGGCGCCGAAGCCCGCGAGCAGCTGGGACGCGGCCGGTCCGGCCCAGAACATCGTCAGATCGATGACCCGCACGCCGTCGAGCGGGGCGCCGTCGGGGCGCCCCGGGTCCTGGCGGCGCGACGTCCACGCCACGCGGTGCTCGCCGGGCCTCGGCACCGGACCGGGTAGCGGACCGGCGTCGCCGTCGACCAGGTAGGGCCGTCGCGGTTGACGGAGCGTCCCGGCGGCGTTCGGCACGAACACCCCTCGCGCAGCGAACTGCGCGTTGTCCATGACCGTGGCCGGTGTGCCGAGCGGCGACACCGGGATCCGGAACGCGCTGGCGATCTCCTCGATCGCCGCGGTCGGCAGTCCGGTGGTCCACTCCTCGATCGCCTTCCGGAACTCGGCAGCCCGCTCGCGACGCCGCACCGGGTCGACGATGCCGGGGTCGTCCTGCAGGTCCGGGCGGCCGATCATCACGAGGAAGTCCGCGAACATCTGGCCGGTGATCGTGCAGAACCCCACCCACCCGTCCGCGCTGCGCTCCACCGACGGGATCTCGACGCTCCGCCCCGCCGGACGCCGTCCGGCGAGCCGCGCGGTCACCGGGGCGTAGAGCGACGTTGCCACGCAGAGGCACTCGCACATCGAGAGGTCGGCGTGCTCTCCGCCGCGTCCGCGCCGGCTCCCGGTGCGCAGCGCGAGCGCGGTGGCGCCGGCGTAGCTCCCGGCGATCCACTCGCCGAGGAGCCCACCCGCCTGCACCGGAGGCCGGTCCGGGTAGCCGCGGCCTCCGATCGAACCGGCGAGCGCCTGGAGCGTGAACTCGGTCGCGGGCCGGTTCGCCCACGGGCCGGTGCGGCCGAACGGGGTGATCGAGAGGACGTCCAGCTGGGGGTGGGCGGCTCGGACCCGGGCCAACTCGGCGTCGTCGAGCTGCCCGGACTCCACGAGCAGGTCCGCGCCGCCGATCAGGGCGTCGAGAGCCGGGCCGGGGACCGACCGCTTGCCCGCGGCGAGGAACCCGAACAGCGCGCTGCCGCCCTCGCCGGGGTCCGCGCCGCAGGCGGTCCACCGCCGCAGCGGATCGCCACCGTCGGGCTCGACCTTCACGACGTCGGCGCCGGCGTCGACGAGCAGCTTCGTCGCGTACCCGCCGGCGATCCCGGTCGTCAGGTCGAGGACGCGGAAGTCCTCGACGAGCGGTGCGGATGGCATGCGTTCATCGTCGAGACCGGACACCGCACCGAACCAGGCTCGGTCCCGCTCACCGGGAACGCCGCTCGGCAGCCGCGAGCCGCCCGGCGAACCTGGAGGCGTCTACGAGGAGGACTCATGGCATCCGTGCACCATGTCGGGCTCACGGTCAGCGACCTGGAGCGCTCGATGGACTTCTACGCCGACCTGCTGGACGGCGAGCGCCTGGGGCCGTTCGAGCGCAGCGGTCCCCGGATCGACGCGGTCACCGGCTACCCGGGGGTCGTCGTCCGGCAGGCGTTCGTCACGGCTCCCGACGGCGCGACGGTCGTCGAACTGCTGCAGTACCGCGGCGGCTCCGACGTGGTTCTGGATCCGGACAACGGCTCGGTCGGCGCCGTGCATGTCGCGGTCACGGTCGCCGATCTGGACGCGGTGCTCGCCCGCCTGCGCGCGGCGGGCGTGCACGTGCTGTCGGAGCCGATCGTGGCCAGCGCGCCGCTGGCCCGTCACCGCTGCGTCTACGTGCTGGACCCCGATCGGATCCGGGTGGAGCTCGTCGAGCCGCCGGTCAGTTCAGCCGCTCGATGACCAGCGCCATGCCCTGGCCACCGGCGGCGCAGAGCGTCACCAGGCCGATGCCGCCGTCGCGCTCCTGCAGCCCGTGGATCAGCGTCGTGACCATCCGGGCGCCGGTCGATCCGAACGGGTGGCCGAGCGCGATCGCGCCGCCGTTGACGTTGACCCGGTCGAGGTCGAGGCCCAGCTGATCGATCGACGGCAGGACCTGCGCGGCGAACGCCTCGTTGAGTTCGACCAGGTCGACGTCGCCGACGGCCAGCCCGGCGCGGGCGAGTGCCTGCCGGCTGGCGGCGACCGGGCCGAGTCCCATGATCTCCGGGCTGAGCGCCGAGACGCCGGACGAGACGATCCGCGCCAGCGGCTCGATGCCCAACTCCCGGGCCCGGCGGTCGCTCATCACGACCAGTGCGGCCGCGCCGTCGTTGAGCGGGCAGCAGTTCGCCGCGGTGACGGTCCCGGTGGGCCGGAACACCGGCTTGAGCGCCTCGACCTTCTCCAGCGTCACGCCGGCGCGCGGACCGTCGTCGGTCTCGACCACGGTGCCGTCCGGCAGCGTCACCGGGGTGACGTCGTTCTTCCAGAAGCCGCGGGCTGCGGCGGCCTCCGCGAGGTTCTGGCTGCGCACGGCGTACTCGTCCTGGGCCCGGCGGCTCACCCCGCAGAGCTGGGCCACGTTCTCCGCGGTCTCCCCCATCGCCAGGTAGACGTCGGGCAGCTGAGCGGACTCGCGCGGGTCGGCCCAGGAGGTGCCGCTCTCCGCCCGGGCGGCGGCCCGCTCGGCGGCGTCGGCGTAGCGGGGGTTGCGGGTGGCAGGCATGCCGTCGGCCTTGCCCTTGCCGAACCGGGAGACGGTCTCGACGCCCGCGGAGACGAAGACGTCGCCCTCTCCGGCCCGGATCGCGTGCAGCGCCATCCGGGTGGTCTGGACCGATGAGGCGCAGTAGCGGTGCACGGTCGTGCCGGGGACGCCGTCCAGGTCGAGCCGGAGCGCGACCATCCGGCCGAGGTTGTAGCCCTGTTCTCCGGCCGGCTGGGCGCAGCCGAGCAGCACGTCCTCGATCGCGGCGCGGTCCAGCGCCGGCACCGCCGCGAGCGCGGCGTCGACGACCTGGGCTGCGAGATCGTCGGCGCGCAGCGTGGTCAGCGATCCCTTGTGAGCTCGCCCGATCGGCGACCGGGCGGCGGAGACGATGACGGCGTCGGGCATTCGGCATCCTCGAATCGAGTCAGGCGTTCGGTGTGTGTCGGAGGAAAGCCGGCCACTCGCCGCCCCCGTCGACGTTGAGCACGGCTCCGGTGACGTGCGAAGCGAGCGGCGAGGCGAGGAACAGGCAGGCGTCGCCGACCTCGGCGGGCGTCGCGAAGACGCCCCGGGGGATCGTCGCGGCGACCCGGGCGACCTGTTCGTCGTCGCCGTAGTGGTCGCCTGAGCCGGGGGTGGCCACCAGGCCGCAGCTCACCGCGTTCACCCGGATGTCCGGCGCCCACTCGACCGCGAGGCTGCGGGTGAGGCTCTCGGTCGCGGCTTTGGCCGCGCCGTAGACGGCCGTTCCCGGGCTGGGGCGACGGGCGGAGATCGACGTGATGTTGACGACCGATCCGCCGCCCCCGGCCGCCATCACGGGCTGGACCGCGCGGCACACGTAGACGGCGGCGAGGAAGTTGAGGTCGGTGACCCGCTGGTGGAAGCGGGGTGACGCGGAGACGAAGTCGGTGAACGGCGCCCCGCCCGCGTTGTTGACCGCGACGTCGATCCGGCCACGCCGCTCGGCGACGTCGGCGACCCAGGCGTCGACCTGGGCGGCGTCCCGGACGTCGACCGGACGGAAGCACACGTCCCGGCCGTCGACCGAGCGGAGGGTCTCCGGCTGCGAGCGGCCGCAGATCTCCACGTGCGCTCCCGCCGCGAGGAAACGCTCGACGATCCCGTCGCCCACGCCACGAGCGCCACCGGTGACGAGCACGACCTGCCCGGACAGGTCGATGCCGACCGCCATCAGCGGAGCATGCGGACGTCGTCGGAGTTCCAGTACGCCCGCATGCTCGTGATCCGCGCCTGCTCGTCGAACGTCATCACGTCGATGACCCCGATCTCGACCGCGTGCTCGTCCATCTCGGTCGTGACGACGAAGTGGAACGCGGCGCCGTCGCCGGCGATGCGCAGCGTGACCAGCTCGGTCTTGCGCCGCGCGGATTCGATCGCGGAGTAGAACTTCTCGATCTCGGCGCGCCCCCGGCGGGCGCCGCTGCCGACCGGGTCCTCCTGGGTGGCGTCCTCGGCGAAGCAGTCCGCGATCTCCTCCGCGGTTCCGTCCGCGACCGCGTCCAGGTACCGCTTGACGGCGTTGGCGATGTCCGTGGTCGACGGCGCGTTCATGATGGCTGACCGAAGTCCCACTGGTGGCCCCAGTAGCTGTCGGCGGTGATCTCCTCGGCGGTGTAACTGGCCTCGTCCACCCGGATGCCGGCCCAGCCCACCTCCAGGTCCCAGCCGCCGGGCGTGCGGACGTAGAACGACACCATCTTGTCGTTCGTGTGCCGCCCGAGTGTGGAGGAGATGTGGTGCCCGGACTTCGTCACCCGGTCGAGCGCCTGCCCGACCTCGTCGAGCGTCTCGCACTCGACCATGATGTGCACGAGTGCGGGCGCCTTCAGCTGCGGCGACGGCAGAATCGCCAGGCTGTGGTGGCGCGCGTTGATGCCCATGAACCGCAGCCGCACCGGGCCGTACTCCGGCGGCGCCGGCAGCCGGAACGCCCCGCGGGGCAGGAAGCCGAGCGTCTCGGCGTAGAACCGGTAGGCGCCGTCGAGGTCGCCGACCGGCACGACGACGTGGCCGAGGCCCAGGTCGCCGGTGACGAAGCGGTTGCCGTACTTCGTGCCGACCGGGCTGTGGTCGAGTGCCGGGCCGAAGAAGACCTCGGTCGGCGTGCCGCCGGGGGCCTCGAATGCGATCGCCTCCTCCACCCGGCGCTCGTCGCACTCGGTCGCCGACAGCGGCTTCGCCGCGATACCGGCGGCCTCGACCGCGGTTTGCACCCGGCGCAGCGCCAGGTGGTCACGGACCTCCCAGCCGACGGCCTCCACCCGGTCCTCGTCTCCGGGCACCACCACGATCCGCCCCGGACGTTCGTCCAGGCGCAGGTAGAGCGCGTCGGTCTCCGGGCCGGTGCCCTGGGCGAAGCCGATGTCGTCGAACGCGAACGCGCGCCAGGCGTCCAGATCGGTCGCGCGTACCCGCACGTACCCCAGCGCCTTCAGGTCGGACATGCTGTACTCCTTCGGTCAGCGGGTCAGGAACTCGAGCACGACGCGTTCGAAGTCGGCCTTGCGTTCCTGCATGGCCCAGTGGCCGCAGTTCGGGAACACGTGCAGCTCGGCGTTGCGCAGGTGGCGCAGCGGCAGGAACGCGCTCTCCAGCGGCGTCACCCGGTCGTCCCGGCCGTAGGTGAGCAGCGTCGGGTGCGCGATCTCGCCCAGCCGCGCCCACAGCGGCGTCCCCGGCGACGCCCCGGACGCCATCGCGCGCAGCGCCGCCCGGTAGAAGTCCCGGGTGAAGTCCAGCGCACCGGGCGCCGACGCCGCGCGCCACCGCGCCTCGATCCGCTCCTCGGTGAGGAACGACTGGTCGCCGACCATGCTCTGCATCCAGGCGACGAGCCGCTCCCGCGTCGGGTCCTCGACGAACGCGGTGAGCAGCCGGATACCCTCGGTCGGCTGCGGCGTGAACAGCGGAACGCCGACTCCGCCGGGCCCCATCAGCACGAGCCGCTCGACCCGCTCGGGGTAGTCGAGCGCGAGCTGGGTGGCGACCATTCCGCCGAGCGAGTTGCCCAGGACGTGAACCTTCTCCAGGCCGAGCTCGTCGAGCAGGCGGATGAGCGCCTTAACGGCGATCGCGCCGTAGGGGCGGTCCAGCGCCGGGACGTAGCTCGCACCGTAGCCGGGCAGGTCGGGAACGATCGTGGTGAACCGCTCGGCGAAGACCGGCACGTTCTCGCCGAAGTTCGCCCAGCCGCTGACGCCGGGGCCCGAACCGTGCAGCAGGAGGAGCGCCGGACCGTCGCCGTCGACGCGGTGATGAATCGGTTCAGGGACCATCAGATCAGCGCTCGCAGCGCGCCCTGCGGTTCGATCCCGAGCTGGGTCAGCGCGGTGGCGTGGTAGATGCCGCCCGGGGTGTGGATCGCGTGCTGCAGCCCGACGTGCGCGTCCCGCCAGAACCGCTGCATAGGGTTGTTCCGCCGCACCGCGTTGCCACCGGAGCGCGCGAAGATCTCGTCGACGGCCGCGACCGCACGCCACGCACACCGGGTCTGATTGCGGCGGACCACCGCACGGTCCTCGAAGGACACGGTCTGCCCGGCGTCGACCTTGTCGTAGAGCCGGCTGATCCCGTCCAGCAGCTGGGTGCGGGACGCGGCGATCTCGGTCGCCGCCTCCGAGATCGCGTACAGCACGTACGGGTCGTCCTTGATCGCGGTGCCCATCGCGGTGACGCGGTTCCGCTGGTAGTCCAGGTGGGCCGCGAGCGCGCCCTCGGCGATGCCGATGACCGCGGCGGTGATGCCCAGCGGGAACATCGCCCAGAACGGCAGCCGGTACACGGTGTCGGCCCGGTCGCCGGCCTGTCCCGCGGCGACCTCCTCGGAGTCGATCGTGCGGTACTCGGGGATGAACGCACCGTCGACGACGACGTCCTTGCTGCCGGTGCCGGACAGACCGATGACGTCCCAGGAGTCCTCGACGATCGTGTAGTCGGCCCGGGGAAGCACCACGTGCATCGCCCGGAACGGCTGGGCCGGGCTGCCGTCCGGGTTACCGACCGCCGCACCGAGGAAGATCCAGTCGCAGTGGTCGGTGCCGGAGGAGAAGTTCCACCGCCCGCGCAGCACGTAGCCGCCGTCGGTCGGCACCGCGACGCCCTGCGGCGCGTACGGCGAGGCGATCCAGGTGTCGGGGTTCTCGCCCCACACCTCCTGCTGCAGACGGCGGTCCATCAGCGCCATCTCCCACGGGTGGACGCCGCCGACGCCGCAGACCCAGCCGGTCGAACCGCAGTTCTTGGCGACCGCCATGACGGCCTCGGCGAAGTCCCGCGGATGGGCGGCGTATCCGCCGAAGTCAGTGGGCTGCAGCATCCGCATCACGCCGGCCTCGCGGACGACCCGCACGCTCTCGTCGGACAGCCGGCCCAGCCGCTCGGTCTCGTCCGCGACCTTGCGTAACCGATCGCCGAGCTCCTCGACACGTCGGACCACCTCGTGGACCATGCGCGCACCTCCGGTCGCGTTGCTGGCCGCCGTCGGAAGGGCGGTCGATCCGAAGCTAGGTTCGGTTCGGTGGGGCGTTCTACGGCCGCTCCCGGTCACCGGGACGGACAGCTGGCATCCCGGTGAGCGGTGGGAACCGGTGTCACCCCCGCCCACTTTCGTCATGCTCGGGTACCACCGACCGGAAAGGAACCCGTTTCATGTCTGTATCGGATCCGTTGACGAAGGCCCGCGCGCTCTACGAGGCGCGGCGCACCCGGGTGCCGATCGCTCCTTTCACCGACGACGATCCCTCGCTCGGGATGGCCGACGGCTACGCGATCCAGCGCGAGCTCGTCGAGCTGTTGCTCTCCGACGGGGACCGGGTGATCGGGCACAAGGTCGGTGTGACGTCGAAGGCGATGCAGGAGCTGATCGGAATCGACTCACCGGACTACGGACCGGTACTGGCCTCCACCGTGTACCGAGACAGCGGGACGATCCCGCTCGACCGGTTCATCGCGCCGAAGATGGAGGCCGAGATCGTGTTCGTGCTCGGTCGCCGGCTGCAGGGCCCGGGCGTCACGGTCGAGGAGGCACGGGCGGCGATCTCGGGCGCGGTGGCCGCGATGGAGATCGTCGACTCGCGGATCGCCGACTGGCGGATCAAGCTGGCCGACACGGTCGCGGACCTCGCGTCGAACGGGGCGGCCGTGCTCTCCGACCAGGTGGTGCCGCTCGACGGCCTCGACCCCCGGCTGATCCACATGACGCTGCGCCGCAACGGCACCGTGATCGACGAGGGGATGGGGTCGGCCGCGCTCGGCGACCCGGTCGGGGTGGTGGCCTGGCTGGCTAATGTGCTCGGTCCGGACGGCGTCGCGCTCGAGCCGGGGCACGTCATCATGACCGGCGCGCTGCACGCCGCCGTCCCGCTGGAGCCGGGTGACGAGTTCCGCGCCGACTTCGACCACCTCGGCTCGGTGACGATCCACGTCGCCTGAGTACCGGCGTCGGCCGGAACGATGTGCCGCCGGGCTCGTGTGAGCGAGCCCAGCGGCGCATCGTTCGCGCGGCAATCACGCGCGGCGCTCGGCCGCCAGCTGGATCGCGACGTCGAGGATCATGTCCTCCTGCCCGCCGACGAACCCGAGCTCGCCGCAGCGCCGCAGGATCTCGTGCGCGGGCACGTCGTACCGCTCCCCGGCCCGCTCGGCGTGCAGGAGGAACGACGAGTAGACCCCGGCCCAGCCCTGCACGATCGCGTTCCGGTCCATCTTCGGCCAGCGGGTCAGGTACGGCCGGACGACCTCCTCGGCCGCGTCGACCAACGCAGCCACATCCAGCCCGGTCGAGACCCCCAGCCGGTCGAATACCGCGGCCAGCACCTCGGTCGGCGAGTTGCCCGCGCCCGCACCGAGCGCGCAGAGCGACCCGTCGATCGAGCGCACTCCGGCCTCGTAGGCCAGCACCGAGTTCGCGACGCCGAGGCTGAGGTTCTGGTGACCGTGGTAGCCCACCTCCGCCTCGTCGCCGACCTCGGCCACGAGCGCGTCGAAGCGATCCTTGGCCTCGTGCATCAGCAGCGCACCGGCCGAGTCGGTGACGTACGGGCACTGGCACCCGGCGTCGACCATGATCCGGGCCTGCTTCGCCAGGTCCCCCGGGCTGGTGCGGTGGGCCATCATCAGGAAGCCGACGGTCTCCATGCCCAGCGCGCGGGCCGCCTCGAAGTGCTGCGGGGAGACGTCGGCCTCGGTGCAGTGCGTCGCGACCCGGACGATGTCCGCGCCGGCGTCCCGGGCCCGCTCGAGGTCCTTGACCGTACCGATGCCGGGCACGAGCAGCACCGCGATGCGCGCCCGTTTCGCCTCGTCCTTGGCGGCCGCGATCAGCCGCATCTCGTCGGTGCGGGAGAAGCCGTAGTTGAACGACGACCCGCCGATCCCGTCGCCGTGCGAGACCTCGATGACCTCGACGCCAGCCCGGTCGAGCGCCCGGACCGTGTCGCGCACCTGCGTCTCGGTGAAGCGGTGCGCCATCGCGTGGCTGCCGTCGCGCAGCGTCGTGTCGGTGATCCGGACGTCGTGCCGGAACTCGGGGCGGCTCACGCGCTCACTCCGGTCGTCGTAGCCAGGGCGGATCGTGCCATGAGTTCTCCCACCTGGGCCGCGGCCGCGGTCATGATGTCGAGGTTGCCGGCCCACGGCGGCAGGTAGTCACCGTTGCCCCGGACTTCGAGGAACACCGCGACCCGCGCCCGGCCGTTCCAGTCCTCGCGCGGATCGTCGAACTGCGGGTCCGCGCGCAGCGTGTAGCCCGGCACGTACTCCTGCACGTCGCGCACCATGTCGTGCACCGAGGCGGCGATCGCGTCGCGGTCGGCGTCCGGGTCGATCGCGCAGAACACCGTGTCGCGCATGATCATCGGCGGGTGGACCGGGTTGAGTATGATGATCGCCTTGCCCCGCGCGGCGCCGCCGACCTCCTCCACCGCGCGGGCGGTGGTCTCGGTGAACTCGTCGATGTTGGCGCGGGTGCCCGGGCCGGCGCCCCGGGACGCGACCGACGCGACGATCTCGGCGTAGGGCACCGGCGTCACCCGCGACACCGCGTGCACGATCGGGATCGTCGCCTGACCGCCGCAGGTGATCATCGAGACGTTCGGCGACCGGAGGTGCGCCGCGCCGTTGACCGGCGGCGAGACCATCGGCCCGAGGTGCGCGGGGGTCAGGTCCACCGCCTGGATACCGGCTTCGGCGTAGCGCGGCGCGTTGGCCAGGTGTGCCTTGGCCGACGTCGCCTCGAACACCAGCTGCGGGAGCGGGTCCTGGCGCAGCAGCCAGTCGACGCCCTCCGGCGAGGCTGCGACACCGCGCTCGCGGGCGCGTGCCAGGCCGTCGGACTCGACGACGCCGACCACGTACCCGACCTCGATCGTCTCGCTGCGCTGCAGCTTGGCGAGGAGGTCGGTGCCGATGTTTCCGGGGCCGACGATCGCGGCCGTCACCTTCTGCATGGTCATGACATGAACCTCTCGGGATTCAGCGGGTGGCGGCGTGCTCCACGGCGAGGTAGCCGAAGACCATGGCGGGGCCGATCGTCGCGCCCGCGCCGGCGTACTCGTTGCCCATGACCGAAGCCGACACGTTGCCGGTCGCGTAGAGGCCGTCGATGACCGAGCCGTCTTCGCGCAGCACGCGACCGTGCTCGTCGCTGACCAGCCCGCCCTTGGTGCCGAGATCGCCGGCCTCCAGCCGGATCGCGTAGTAGGGACCGGCGTCGAGCGTGTCGAGCACCGGGTTGGGCAGCGTCGGGTCGCCGTAGTAGTGGTCGTACGCGGAGTCGCCGCGGCCGAAGTCCTCGTCTTTCCCGGTGCGGGCGAAGCCGTTGAACCGGTCGACGGTGGCCTGCAGCGCGTCGGCCGGGACATCGATCTTCTCGGCGAGCTCGGCGAGTGTGTCGGCCTTCGTGACCAGCCCGCTCTTGTACCAGCGGCCGGGGAAGCGCTGGCCGGGCAGAATCCCGGCGAACTGGTACCGGTCCCGGGCCTTGGCGTCGAGGATCGCGTGGATCGGCACGTACCCACCGTCGAGCTGATCGTGGACGAAGTTGACGTACGGCGACGACTCGTTCGTGAAGCGCTTGCCCTCCTGGTTGACGATCACCATCGGCGGGATGCAGCGCTCGGAGACCAGCGGGAAGACCTCGCCGTCCGGCTTGGCGATCGCCGGCATCCACCAAGCGTCGTCCATCAGGTCCAGGTCGGCGCCGACCTGCTCGCCGAGCCGGTGGCCGTCCCCGACGTTGGTCGGCGCGCCCATGCTGAAGTCGGCTCGCCCGTGCTCGGGCAGGTGCTTGTCCCGCAGCACCGGGTCGTGGTCAAAGCCTCCGGTGGCCAGGATCAGTCCGCGGCGGGCCCGGACGCGGACCGGCTTGCCGGCGCGCTGCACGACCGCGCCGACGACCGCGCCGTTCTCGACCACCAGCTCGACGATCGGCGCCTCGAGCCAGAGCGGGATCTTCAGGTCGCGCATGGTCAGCCGCAGCCGGGCGATCAGCGCCGCGCCAAGCGTCTTCATGTGCCGGCGCCGGACCAGGTTGCTCAGCACCCGCCAGCCGGCCACCGGGAACATCCGCCAGGCCTTGCGGTCGCGCTTGAACATCATCAGGGTCTTGGCCTCATATCCGGTGAGCCACAGACCCATAGGCGCGGGGACGTCGAGGCCGCGCAGCCGGTCCTCCTCGTCGCCGAGCTTGCGGGCGTCGATCGGCTTCGGCTCGATCGTGCGGCCCTTCGGACGGCCGCCGGGCTCCTCGGGGTGGTAGTCGGAGTAGCCGGGGCACCAGGTGAACGCCATGTGCCGACTGACGCGGTGCAGCATGGTCAGCACCTCGGGTCCGCGATCGGCGTAGGTGTCCAGCCGCGCGGCCGGAACCCGGTCGCCGACGATCGCGTGCAGGTAGCGGCGGACGTCAGCGGGATCGTCGGTCAGTCCCTTCGCCCGCAGCGTCGGGTTGTTCGGGAGCCAGATGCCGCCGCCGGACAACGCGGTGGAGCCGCCGAACCCGGCGGCCTTCTCGACGACGAGCGCGTCGAGGCCCCGGTCGGCGGCCGCGATCGCGCTGACCATGCCGCCGGCACCGCTGCCGGCGATCAGCACGTCGACCTCGTGGTCCCAGGCCTTTATCATTGACGTCCTCCGTGTGCTGCGTGCCGTGCCGCGCGGTAGCCGAAGACCATGCCCGAGCCCAGCGGCGTTCCCGGGCCGGGGTAGACGTGTCCGGCCACCGACGCGGCTGAGTTCCCGGTGGCGTAGAGGCCGGGGATCGGTGCCCCGGCTTCGTCCAGCACGCGGGCGTCCGGGTCGATCCGGGCGCCGCCCTTGGTGCCGAGGTCACCGAGCACGATCTGGATCGCCGAGTACGGGCCGCGGTCGATCGGCACCAAGCACGGGTTCGGTCCGGTGCCGTCGGCGAAGAAAAGGTCGTACGCGTCCTCGCCGCGGTGGTAGTCCTCGTCCACTCCGGAGGCCGCGAATCCGTTGAACCGCTCGACGGTGCGCTGCAGCGCGTCGGCGGGCACGCCGATCCGCGTCGCCAGCTCGGCGAGGGAATCCGCCGTCCGCCACAGCCCAGCCGCGGTGAACGCCTCCCGATCCGGGGCGGGCTGCGAGATCCCGGGCATCGCGTCGAAGCGGGCGTCGAACACGAGCCAGCACGGGACGTGCGGCACGCCGGTGGCCTGGCCGCGGCGCAGCTCGTGGCCCATGCGGTCATAGGGCAACGATTCGTTGGCGAACCGCTCGCCGGCACCGTTGACGAGGATGCCGCCGCGGAAGCCGAGCGTGAACTCGGCGCGCCCGTTCGGGAACAGCGTCGCCGGACACCACCAGGCCTCGTCCAGCAGGTCCACCGCGCCGCCGACCGCCTGGATCGCGGCCAGCGCGTCGCCGGTGTTCGAGCCCGGCGCCGCCGACGTCCACTGGCCGCTCGGCAGCGCGTGATGTTCGCGGCGCAGGTCGTCGTCGCACTCGTAGCCTCCGGCCGCGAGCACGACGCCACGCTCGGCCCGGATGCGGCGCGGTCCTTCCGGCCCGTCGACGTCGATCCCGATGACGCGTCCGTCCTCCACGACCAGCGACGTCATCGGCGTGCGGGAGTAGAGCGTCGCCGACCCGGTCGCGTCGAGCGCCAGCAGCAGCCGGCCGATCAGCGCCTGACCGCCGATCAGCGTGCTCCGGTCCTCGGAGAGGCCGTGCTGGTCGATCGAGATCGTCGGGCGCAGGTCGGCCAGGCGCTCGCCGAGCTCCGCGGCCCGGAGCGCACGCGGGAAGATGTCGCGGCCGTTCTCGACCCGGCCCGGAGCCTCGAAGTAGTCGGGGAACGGCCCGTAGTCGAAGACCAGCGCCGGGTCCTTCTCCAGGAACTCGATCAGCTCGGGCCCGGTCGACAGGTAGGCCTCCTGGAGCGCGGCCGAAGTGCGGTCGCCGACGACCGCCCGGAAGTACTCCAGTCCCAGCTCCACCGAGTCCGGCACGCCCGCGCGCTGCTGCGCCGGATTGCCGGGCAGCCAGATGCCCGCACCGGAGTAGGCGCTGGTGCCGCCGAAGTACTCGGTCTTCTCGACCACGATCGTGCGCAGTCCGGTAGCCGCGGCGGTGTACGCCGCGGTGAGTGCGGCGCCGCCGGACCCCACGACGACGACGTCGGCGGTCTCGACCGAGAAATTCCGGGCAGGCGACATGCACGCTCCTTTCCGAGCGGGACGAAATCTCAGTCGTCGTAGGTGAGCTCGACCTCGTCGGTCACCGGGACCGCCTGGCAACCCAGGACCCAGCCCTCGGCCAGGTCCTCCTCTTCCAGGACGTCGTTGCGCAGCATCTTGACCTCGCCGCTCACGAGCCGGCAGGCGCAGGCGCTGCACGCGCCTTCCTTGCAGGAGTAGGGCGGCTGAAGTCCCTCGGCGAGCAACCGGTCGACGAGCGTGGTGTCAGTCCGCCAACTCAGCTCGCGCCGGTCGCCGTCGAGGGTCACGGTGAGGCGGGTGGCCGGGCCGTCCGCCCTGCTGGTCTCCACGGTTGCCGCGAACGGATCGCCGCTCAGCGACCGGAACCGTTCGAGCACGACCGGGATGCCCGTCGGGCGCAACGCCTCACACACCGCGTCCATGAACGGCTCTGGCCCGCACACGAACGCGGCATCCCGTCCGGCGTGCGGTGCGGCCAGCGCGGCGAGCATCGCGGCCGTCGGCAGACCCTGCACACTCTCCAGCAGGTGGATGACCTGAAGACGGTCGGGCGCCTTCGCCGCCAGCGTCCGCAGCTCCGCGGCGAAGATCACGGAGTTCTCGTCGCGGTTGGCGTAGACCAGCACCGCGCTGCCGCCCGGCTGAGCGAGCACCGCCTTCACGATCGAGAACACCGGCGTGATGCCGCTCCCGGCGGCGAACAGCAGTAGATCGGCGTCGAGCCGCTCCGGGGTGAACAGCCCTGCCGGCGGCAGCACCTCGATCTCGTCGCCGGGCCGCACCCGGTCGCAGACCCAGGCCGAGCCCACTCCCCCGGCAACCCGCTTGACGGTCACCGTGAGGTCGGCGTCGACGCCGGGGGCGCTGGCGAGCGAGTAGCAGCGGGCCACCGACGGCTGGTCGTCGCAGGGGATGCGCAGCGTGAGGTACTGGCCGGGGCGGTAGCGGAACCGGTCCCGGTCGGCGTCGGGCACGCGCAGCACGAGCGATCTGCTGTCGGCGGTCTCCGGCACCACGTCGAGGACCGTGAGCGTGTAGCTCATCTACGAGTCCCCGACCGGGAGCAGCCCTTCACGCACCGACGACTCGATGCTGGCGCGCAGCTGCGTGCAGGTCCGGATCAGCGCCCGGTCTGCGTGACCGCCCAGCTCGGTGCACTGGTCGGTGCCGGACGTCCACTGCACGAGCGTGTGCGCCAGGCTGTTCTTCTTGACCAGCACGCACGACCCGCACTGGCGGCAGGACACGGGAACCACGGATCAGGCCCCGGTGCCGTCGGTGCTGACCAGGAGCCGTCCGCTGGCCAGGTTCGCGTCGACCTCCCGCTGCCAGAACCCGATCGCGCGCTCGGTGTCGATCTCGAACTCGAACCGCTGCGTCATCTCCGGCGTGACGTCGCCCGCGTCGACGTAGAACTGCTCGTACCAGCGCCGCAGCTGGTAGACCGGGCCGTCTTCCTCGCACAGCAGCGGGTTGTCGATCTTGGTCTTGTTCTTCCAGATCTCGACGTCCTGGAGGAAGCCCTTCTCGACCCCGGCCGTGAAGCTGCGGGCCACGCCCTCGACCTGCGCGTCGCTCATGCCGTCGGGCTTGCGCACCGAGACGCCGTACTGCAGGACGAAACTCGTCGGCGTGATCGGGTAGTGGCAGTTGATCAGCACCGTCTTCAGCACCTGCCCGTCGGGCAGGTCGTTCTCCAGGTAGTTGATCATGTAGGACGGGCCGTAGTACGACGCCTCCGACCGGTTGACCGCGTCGTTGCCGTAGTTGGTGCCCATCCGGACGTCGGGCCGCGACTTGCTATTCATGTACTGCGTCGCGATGTGCCCTTCGAAGATGTTCTTGAAGTACACCGGGAACGCGTAGTGGATGTAGAAGAAGTGCGCCATGTCGACGACGTTGTCGACGATCTCCCGGCAGTTCGAGCCGTCGATCCGGAGGCGGTTCCAGGTGAACTCGGTCCACGCGTCGGTGCCGATGCCCTCGATCTCCGGGATCGTGACCTCCGGCGGCGGCGGGTTGCCCTGCGGGTCGTTCCAGACGTAGAGCTGCGCGTTGCGCACCAGCGTCTGCCAGGTCTTCGTCCGGGCGCGCGGCGGAACGCGGCGGGCGTACGGGATGTTCGCGCAGCGGCCGGACCCCGACCAGCGCCAGTCGTGGAACGGGCAGGCGAGGGCGTCTCCCTTGACCTCGCCCCGGCTCAGGTCGCCGCCCATGTGCGGGCAGAACGCGTTCAGGACGTGCAGGTCGCCGGCGCTGTCGGCGAACACCACGAGCTTGGTACCGAACGCCTCGACCGCGTGCGGCTTGCCGTCGGCGAACTCCTCCGCCAGGCCGAGGCAGTGCCAACCGCGGGCGAACCGCGTGGGGGGCGCGGCGAATTCGATCACGCGGACGTCGTCGTCAACTGTGGCCATGGATGCTCCCGTGCACGAGCCGAGTCGGAACCGGTGGGTTCGCTTTCTCATGCTGCGAGCCGGTTCCCGCGGCGACGAGGTCTTCTCCCGGTCACCGGGACGGGCGCCGTACGGGCGCCCGCCCCGGCGGTCTCAGCTCTGCGCGGCGCTGATCCGGCGAGCGACCGCCCGTCGCCGCAGCAGCACGACGCCGACGGCGAGGAACACGAGCCCGAGCGGCACCAGCACGTACGCCGCGCGGCCGCGCGCCCAGGGCAGCCAGCGCGCCCCGGTCCGCACCTCGTCCCGCCGCGAGTCGGTCATCTTCCCGCTCTCCATCGTGGCGGCGAACGCGGTCACCGTGCGGCCGGCGAACGTGTACCCCTGGGTGCGCTGGTCGCGAGAGGCGATCGGAGCGCCGGTCGACGGCTCGATCCACGAGGTGGTCGTGCGCGTGTACCAGGACTCGGCCTGCACGACCGGCTCCGGGCGACCGAACAGCGCGCCGGGAAGCTGCGCCACGCCGGTCTTCTGCCGCGGCACCTTCGCCTCGAACACGTACGTGTCGAAGCCGTCGCGTCGCTCCTCGCGGACGTAGGCCATCGGCCAGGTGCGGCCGATGGTGCCGTCCCAGAATGGGTAGTCCCGCTTCTGCACGTCGAATGGCCAGGCGAAGTAGCCCTGGCGCTGGACCGGGCGGCTCTCGGATTCCTTCAGCGACGTGCCGATCCGGTCGTCGCAGCAGTTCGTGGTCTCGCCCGTACGACGGTCAATCGAGACGCGCTCGGCCACCGGCGGCCCGAGCGGTCCGATTCCGGCCGCGGTCGTCGTGGTCGTCATCTCCCACACCACGCTGTCACCGTCGTCCGGGCGAGGGCCCGGCTTCATCACCGTGGTGGACGTGAGCTGCAGGCCGCGGACTTCCTTGAGCCCGATCGGGGAGGTCCGATCCGGGACGAGCAGGGTCGCACCGCGAGCGGTCGACGTCGCCGGCCCTCCCGGGTCGTCGGGAAGCACCGCGACGCGCGGGTACACGACGAGCGGCAGAAGCAGCGCGGCGACCAGAAGCGCCAGCCCGACGACGAGGGCCAGGACGCCGGCGACCAGGGCGCCGCGAGCCTTCGGACGTACGGGGTCCGGGCCAGCGGTCGGCGCGCCCTCATCGGGCGGAGCGGAAGTCTCGGTGGCCGTGCTTTCCGGCTCAGCTGCCATGATGAACCATCCGATCGTGAGGGTTCGCGAGACGCGGGTGGTGCGGTCACTTGCGCGCGCAACCTGTCGACGCATCGCGGGGAAGCGGGCTGGCGACCCGCGGAGGGGACCGTAGGGAGCGGAGCCCGAGCCGGGGATACGGTCGTCCCGCTGATCGGGAGACTTTCTCGCCGCCGGCGAGAGCTGCCGGCGGGGCGACGATCCCCCTCCCGATCAGCGGGATTCGGCGTCGCAGCGCCCCCTGGCCACGCTGCGACGCTGACGCGATGAACCAGCGATGGACGAAGGACGAACTGAACGAGGCGTTCGAGCTGCACGCGGCCACGGTCGCCGGCGCGGCGGCCTCCGGGGACTGGGAGCCGTTCGTGCAGCTCTTCCTCCCCGACGCCACCTACGTCGACCCGATGGTCGGAGTGATGCGCGGGCACGAGCAGATCCGGCCCTGGGTCACCGCGACGCTCGGCACGTTCCCCGGGTCCGCGATGCACTACCCCGAGGCGTGGCACCTGGTGGATCCCGAGCGTGGCCGGATCGTCTGCGAGCTGCGCAACGTCCTGCGCGATCCCGGCGACGGGAGCACGTTCGAGGAGAACAACATCTCGATCCTCGAGTACGCGGGCGACGGCCGCTTCCGCTCCGAGCGGGACGTCTACGACTCCGCGGCCATGGTCAAGCTCATCGAGTCCTGGGGTCGGCGCAGCGCGGAGCTCGGCACCCTCGACGAGGAGGAACGTGCCTGGTTCTCGGGGGCCTACCCCCACATCCTGCAGCCGTCGGACGGCTGAGATCCGCGTCAGGTCGTCGCGCGCGTAACGACCTCGGTGTGAAGTTCCGGCAGCGGAATCTCGGCGGCGGATCCGCCGCGCACGATCGTCAGCGCCACCTCGGCGAAGTAGCGGCCGACGCCTCGGCTGTCGAGGCGGACGCTGGACATCGGGGGGTAGTAGAGCGCCGCGAACGGCGTGTCGTCGTGCCCGACCACCGCGAGGTCGTCGGGCACCCGCAGCCCCTGGCCCAGTGCCGCCGACAGGATCGCCGCGGCCGACTCGTCGTTGAACGCGACCACCGCGGTCACGCCCGCCCGCACCCACCGGGCGACGGCTCGTCCGGCGGCGGCCGGGTCCGCGTGCAGATGCACCGCGCGCGTCAACGGAATTCCCCGCTCCCTCGCGCGCCGGCGGGCGGCCTTGATGCGGGCTTCGGCCAGGACGGTCAGCCGAGCGTCGGTCGTCCCCGCGACCGCGATCGACGTGTGGCCCCGGTCGGCGAGATGATCCACCTGCCGGACCGCGCCCTCCCCGACTGCGGGGATGTCGGCGAGTGATCCCGTGACCGGCCGCTCCGGGTGCACGTGCTGCACCCCGGCCGCCCGCAGTGCGTCCAGCTCCTCCGCCGTGAACGGCAGGTGCCCGGTGACCACGGCCGGGTCCAGCGTCTCCCAGAGCGGACGGGAGCGATCCCCGAGGTGCCGCGTCCACGTCACCAACGAGTAGCCCGCCCGGTCGAGGAGTTGGGCGGTCTCGTCCAGGTACTCCCGCATCGTGAACTCCATCGGCCAGTCCGGCAGGACGTGCAGCACGATGCGGCTGGAACCACGGGCCAGCGCCTGGGCGGCGGCGTGCGGGCGGTAGCCCAGGCGGGCGGCCTCGTCGAGAACGCGCTTGCGGGTCACCTCCGGGATGCTCTGCCCCGGGGTGTTGTTCAGGACGTAACCGACGGTGGCCCGCGAGATCCCCAGCGAACGGGCCACGTCGGTCGACGTGACCCGCCGCTGGGCCGGCTTCCGAGCCTTCGCGTCCGCCGCCATGCCGCCCCTCGTCGCTGTCCGCCGCCCGCAGACGATACTGCAGGCGGTCGGGCCTAGATCGCGTTCGCCTTCGCCGTGTTGCCCAGCCACGCCAGGCTGGGTTTCGGCCGCCGCGCGAACGTCTCCCGGTCGACCGCGATCAGCCCGAACGTCGGCTCCCAGCGGCCCCACTCGAAGTTGTCCAGCAGTGACCAGTGGAGGTAGCCCCGCACGTCGATCCCGTCGTCGATCGCGTCCCGCAGCGCGGTGAGCGCAGCCGTCGTATAGGCGATCCGGCGCGTGTCGTCGGGGGTCGCGATGCCGTTCTCGGTGACGACGATCGGCACGTTTCCGACCACCTCGGCGGTGTGCCGCACCGCGATGCCCAGTGCGTCGGGGCGGTACGCCCATCCCATCAGCGTGTTGTCCGGATGGGGCGGGTGGGCGACGACGCCGTTCTCGTCGACCGGCTGGCTGGTGTAGGACTGCACGCCGACGAAGTCGTCGTCGCGGGCGGGCTCGAGGTACCTGTCCTCCCACTGGTACTGCACGTCGGCGTGCGTGACCTCGTTGCCCGGGGTGGAGGTCAGCGCCTGGTTCGCGACGGTCCACCCGACCTTGGCGCCGGTGGCCCGACGCACCAGCGGCGCGACGGCACGGTGGGCCGCGATCAGGGCCTCGCCGACCTCGGCGTCGGGCAGCGCGCCCTGCAGCTGGTACTCCTTGCCGGCCTCGACGCGCCGCAGCTGGCCATGGTTGATCGCGACGATGTTGGGCTCGTTGATCGTGCAGACCCACTCGACGCCGCCGAGGATCGGGCACACCTGCTCGACGTAGCGCGTGAAGAGCTCGACGGCGTCCGGACGCAGCCACGCGCTCCCCCGGCCGAACCAGGCCGGGTGGGTGAAGTGGTGCAGCG
This sequence comes from Cryptosporangium minutisporangium, assembly GCF_039536245.1. Taxonomy (NCBI): domain Bacteria; kingdom Bacillati; phylum Actinomycetota; class Actinomycetes; order Cryptosporangiales; family Cryptosporangiaceae; genus Cryptosporangium; species Cryptosporangium minutisporangium. Next base: position 119,412 of record NZ_BAAAYN010000005.1, read on the forward strand.
TCACCACGGGGGTCAGCTCGAGGTCGAGCGCCGTGTCGATCATCCGGCGGTAGTGCGCCAGTTCCGCGCGGGAGAACTTCCCCGGGCTCGGTTCGATCCGCGACCACTCGATGCTGAACCGGTAGGCGTTGAGTCCCGCGTCGGCCAGCAGCCGCATGTCCTCGCCGAACCGGTGGTAGCTGTCGAGCGCGTCTCCGCTGAACTGCACCCCGGCCGCGGCCGCTTCGTGCTCCAGCCGCCACCAGTCGTTGTTCAGGTTGTTCCCTTCGACCTGGTGCGCAGCGGTCGCGGCGCCCCAGAGGAAGCCGTCGGGGAAGGAACGAGTCACGGTTCGGATCTCCTCGGAGGGGTGGGTAGTAGGAGGTCAGCCGGTGACCGGCACGGGCGCGCCCGGGGTGATGCCGTTCTCGTTGAACGAGTCCACCGCGACCCAGTAGTCGACCCCCGCGTTCAGCGCACGCAGATCGAGGTCGGTCTGCTCGTACACCAGCCAGCTGTGGTAGAGCTTCTCCGGCGCCAGTCCGTATCGGACGTTGTAGCCCTGAGCGCCGGCGACGCCGTCCCACTCGATCCGGGCGACACGTCCGTCGACGCGGGTCGCCCGAGGTGCCACGTCGGCCGGGGGGCGGCCGTTGCCGGTGCCGAACACCCGGAGTCCGCTGATCGCCAGGGGGCCGTCGAACGGGAGCCGACCGGCCGTGACCCGGACGTAGCGTGCGCGCCGGGGCTCGTCCAGCGTCGCGAAGAGGTGGGGCGTGTCCCGCCCCGTGCCGCGCCCGTCGTGCACGGTCGTCCACGACCGTCCGTCGACCGACGTCTCGACGTGCAGCTCGGCCGGGTACGACGCGGCGTAGATCCCGCGGTACTCGTGGCCGGGATCGCGGCCGTCGGTCGTCTCCGGCGCCAGTGCGGCGAGCTCGTGGTCGGCGAGGTTGACCTGGACGGCGTGCACCGTCGTGAGGTTCCCGAGGTCGAGCCGCAGCCACTGCCCGGGCTCGGTGGAGTCCGCCACCCACCAGTCGCGGATGTTCTCGTTCACCGCGAGTTCCGGTCCGTGCTCGTCGAGCGAGGAGGACGCGGTCGCCGCGGAGCGGTAGGAGAGTAGCATCCCGGCGGGCGAGACCTCGGTCCACGGATCGAAGCGCCGGTCGGGCACCTGCATCGGGTAGTCGGCGAAGTTCTGGTTGCAGAACAGCACACCGTCGTCGTCGAAACCGGCCGGGAAGAGGCCGATGCGCCGCTCGAAAGCGTGGTTGACCGAGATGCGCATGGTCGCCGCGTGCCACCAGTTCCCGTATTGGTCCTGGAACGTGCTGCCGTGGCCGGCGCCGGTGATGAACCCGCCGGGCTTGGCCGAGAACGGGCTGTGCGGCGAGTACGTGAACGGGCCGAGCGGGCCGGTCCCGGTGAAGTAGCCGTCGGCGTAGGTGTTGTACTCGGTGCCCGGCGCCGCGTACTGCAGGTAGTACGTCTCGCCGCGGCGGGTCATCCACGCACCTTCGATGAACGGACCCTCGCCGACGTAGTCGGCGATCAGCTTCTCCATCTCGGTGCGCGGTGGCTGCTTGACGTGGTCGTCGCCGGGCTGTTCCCAGCCGCGCGACTCGGTGTCCGCGGCGATGAGGTCGACGCGGTCGCCGATCGGTGCGAAGGTCCGCGGGTCGATGCGCGTGCCGTAGATCGGGGTTTTGTTGTCGCAGCCCCAGTAGAGGTACGTCGCGCCGTCGTCGTCCTGGAACAGGTTCGGGTCCCAGAACGGGAACGCACCGGGCGTGACCTCGACGAAGTCGTCCGCGAGCGGGTCGACCGAGCGGAAGAACGGGCAGGGTTCGTCTCGGCGCGACGCGGAGATGTAGAGCGCGCCGTCGACCTCGCGCACGTCCGGCGCGTAGTCCAGCGGCGGCAGCTTCTCGGTCGGCCGGTAGTCCCAGGTGACGAGGTCCGCCGAGTGCCAGAAGCCGCGGGACATCGAGGCGAACAGGTAGAACCGGCCGCGGAACCGCACGATCGACGGGTCGGCTGCCTCCCGATGCACCGTGCGGCCGCTCAGCATCGGCCGGATCTCCTGGTACCGGTAGGGCAGATCGAGCGGATTGCAGATCATTCGAACCATGCCCGGGTGGGACATCGTGGCTCCTCGGCGTGCGGGCGGTACCCGGCTACCGTAGGTGCGAAGTACTTGCGCGCGCAAGTGCTTGCACGAGAAAGTAAACGCACGCCCCGCACCCGAGTGGATCGAGAACCGATGACCCGACAGTCGTTCAACGAGGGCTGGAGTTACCGGCCCAAGGTCAGCGCCTTCCAGGAGGTCGCCGGCGCCGGCACCGAGACGTGGACACCGGTCGTGCTCCCCCACGACGCGCTGCTCTCCGGTACCCGCCGGCCCGATGTGCCCGGCGGCGAGACCACCGGCTTCTTCCCCGGCGGCGTCTTCGAGTACCGCACCCAGTTCCCGGTCGCGGCCGCCGAGCGCGGCAATCGGATCGAGCTGGAGTTCGACGGTGTGTACCGCGACGCGATGGTCTACGTGAACGGGAGCCTCGCCGGCCAGCGCGCGTTCGGCTACTCCCGCTTCGCGATTCGCATCGACCCCTACCTCCGCTTCGGGGAGGACAACGAGGTGCGGGTGCACTGCCGTGCTCACCTGGACAGCCGCTGGTACTCCGGCGCCGGCATCTACCGCGACGTCACGCTGGTGAGCAAGGGCCCGGCTCACCTCGCGAACGGCAGCGTCCGGATCACGACCCCGGACGTCGACGCGGACCGCGCCGTCGTCGAGATCAGCGTCCAGGTACGGAACAGCACGCAGGAGACCCGGACGTTGACGGTCTCGGCCGCCGTCGCCGACGCCGAGGGCAGCGACCTCGGCCGTGACCGCTCACCGGTCACGCTGTTACCCGGCCGCACCGAGACCGTTCGCCACCGTGTCTACGTGGCTCAGCCGTCGCTCTGGAGCGTCGAGAGCCCGAACCTCCACACGGCCCGGATCGGGCTGTACGACGGCGATCAGCTCCTCGACGAGGAGTCCGTTCGCTTCGGCATTCGCACACTGCAGCTCGACCCGCACCGCGGGCTCCGGATCAACGGTCGGGAGGTCACGCTTCGCGGCGCCTGCATCCACCACGACAACGGCCCTCTCGGCGCGGCGACGATCGGCCGGGCCGAGGAACGCCGCGTGGAGATTCTGAAGGCAGCGGGGTTCAACGCGATCCGTAGCGCGCATCACCCGATGAGCAGTGCACTGCTCGACGCGTGCGACCGGCTCGGCATGCTCGTGATGGACGAGGCCTTCGACATGTGGACGTCGAGCAAGTCCGACTTCGACTACTCGTTCGACTTCCCCGAGTGGTGGGAGCGCGACGTCGAGGCGATGGTCGCCAAGGACTTCAACCACCCCAGCGTGCTGTTCTACTCGATCGGCAACGAGATCCCGGAGGCCGGAAGTGGTACCGGGGCCGCTTGGGGACGCCGGCTCGCCGAGAAGGTGCGGTCGCTCGACTCGACCCGGTTCGTCACGAACGGCATCAACGGGTTCGTCGCCGTGCTCGACGTCGTCCTCCCCGCGATGCGCCGGCAGCGACAGAGCGCCGAGGGCGGGGTGAACACGATGATGGCCCAGATGGGGGCCATGCTGAACCACATCTCCAGCTCCGAGCTCGTGACCGAGCGCACCGCCGAGTCGTTCGCGGTGCTGGACGTCGCCGGGATGAACTACGCCGACGGCCGGTACGAACTGGATCGAGAGCTCTTCCCCAACCGGGTCATCGTCGGCACCGAGACGTTCCCCAGCCGGATCGCCGAGGGCTGGGCCCTCGTCCGCGCCAATTCGCACGTGCTCGGCGAGTTCACCTGGACCGGGTGGGACTACCTCGGCGAGGCCGGCGTTGGCGTCATCCGCTACGCCGACGAGGTGGAGCCGGGATCCGTCTCGATCGCCCACCGGTTCCCCGCGCTGACCGCCTGGACCGGCGACATCGACATCACCGGCCGTCGCCGCCCGATCTCGTACTACCGGGAGATCGTCTTCGGGCTGCGGAGCGACCCCTACCTGGCGGTCCACCGGCCGGAGAATCGGCATCGGGAGGTCGCGATCGCGACCCCGTGGTCGTGGAGCGACGCGGTGGCGAGTTGGTCGTGGGACGGCTGCGACGGCACGGCGATGGGCGTCGAGGTCTACAGCGACGCCGAGGAGATCGAGCTGCTGCTCAACGGCGACGTCGTCGGCCGGGAGCGGGTCGGCGCGAAGAAGGCCTACCAGGCCGACTTCGAGGTTCCGTACCGCGCCGGAGAGCTGACCGCGGTGGCGTACACCGCCGGGCAGGAGAGCGGACGCCACACGCTGGCCTCCGCATCCGGCACGCTCGTCCTTCGCGCCGAGGCCGACCGGGCAGACATTCGAGCCACCACCGACGACCTCGCGTTCGTCTCGATCACGCTCACCGACGAGGAGGGCACGGTCTACCCCGCGCGCGATCGGGACGTCACCGTGCAGGTCGCCGGGCCGGCGGTGCTGCAAGGACTGGCCAGCGCCGACCCGATGAACACCGAGTCGTTCCTCGGCGACCGGCACCGCACGTTCGACGGCCGCGCGCTCGCCGTCGTCCGTCCGACCGGCACCGGCGACATCACGGTTCGCGTCGAGGCACCCGACTGCGCATCCGTCACGGTGACGCTGCACGCACGCTGAGCACGTCCGGACCGGCCGGATCGTCGATCCGGCCGGTCCGTCGCTGTCAGTGAGCCGCCGGACTCAGTACGAGGACCGGAATGCGACGCCGGGAGTGCCGCTGGTTGAGCTCGAACGCCGGCCAGACGTCCGTCGCCCGGCGCCACCAGATCGCCCGCTCGGCACCGTGCACCTCGCGTGCTCGGTAGTCGCGCTTGACGGGGCCGTCCTGTAACTCCGCCAGCGGGTTCGCGGTCAGGTTGTAATACCAGGCCGGGTGCACGGGGGCGCCGCTCATCGACGCCACGAGCGCGTACTCACGCTCGTGCTCGACGCGGATGAGTGGTGTCTTGCGCAAGCGACCCGACCTGGCCCCCAGCGTCGTCACGACGACGATCGGCGCGCCCTCGACGCGGTTGCCCGCAGCCCCGTCGCTCGCCTCGAACAGCTCGACCTGATCGCGGATCTTCTCCGCTCTGCTCGGTGCGTACTCCCCGTCAGCGGCATCCGAGCGGGTCATCCCGTCCCGGCGGTGCCGGACCCCGCCGCCCGGCCGGCGCGACGTCCGAAGAACGTCGCGTCGCCCAGCGACGTGCCGCTGCAGTAGCCCCAGGCCGGGATTCCGTTGGTCACCCGGCCGGCCGCGAACAGGCCGGGGATCGGATCGCCGCCGCTGTCGAGCACCTCGCCCCGCACGGAGGTGTGCAGCCCGCCGAGCGTGAAGATGCCGTAGGGGATCTTCCGCAGGTCGACGACGCCGTACGGCGGTCGCAGCGGCCGCAGCCACCGCGCGGACTTCCCGAACAGCGGGTCCTCACCGCGGGCCGCGTGCGCGTTGTACGTCTCGACGGTCTGGGTCAGCACGTCGGCCGGGACGCCCATCAACGCCGCCAGCTCGGGCAGGTCGTCGGACACCCAGGTGGGCCGCGGGGGCACCCCGGTTTTCGACCGGAGCTCCTCGTCGGCGGTCTCGTCGAAGAGCACGAACACCTGACGGTCCTGCCGGAACAGCGCGGTCTGTCCGATCCGACCGGGATAGGTGTCCTCGGTGACGAAGCGGCGGCCACGGGCATCCAGCAGGATCGAGCGGAACACCAGCGCCGGGTCCGCGGGGAACGCGACCTGACCGGCGTCCATGTGACGGACCGCCGCGCCGACCGCCTGCGCCATCCGGATCCCGCGCCCGTCGTCGCCGTCGGTGCCGACCAGCCAGTTGCCGGCCAGCCGCGGGCTGTGCTGCTCGAGCATCGCGGTGTCGGCGCCGAAACCGCCGGATGCCAGCACGACGCCCCGACGCGCTCGGAGGCGCACCGGCTGACCCGCGGTGACCGCCTCCACGCCGACGACGACACCGTCGTCGACGATCAGGCGCTCCACCCGGGTGTCGTAGCGGACCGCGGCGCCGGCGTCGGCCGCCGTGCGCACCAGGTGGTTCATCAGCTCCCAGCCCGCCGACCGTTCGCCGGGCTTCTTGTCCTCCATGTGGACGATGTGACCACGCGGAGCGGGCGGCACCAGATCGACGAACGGAGCGGCGTTCTCCCCGCCGGTGTACATCAAGCCGTAGCCGGTGGGCGCCTCCCAGGACGGCTCCGTCCAGAGCTCGCCGACGAACGGCACACCGCACCCGACCAGCCAGTCGTAGTGCTCCACCGAGTGCTCGCAGTACACGCTGAGCTTCTCGTCGTCCGCGCCGGGGCCGGTGGCCAGTTGCAGGAACCGGAACATGGCCTCGGGACTGTCGGTCACCCCGCACGCCTTCTGCAGCGGCGTTCCGCCGCCGAGGTAGATCTCCCCGCCGGACATCGCCGAGGCCCCGCCCCAGCCGCCCGCGGCGTCGAGGACCAGCACGTCGGCGCCGGCGCGTGCGGCTTCGATCGCCGCGCTCGCGCCGGCGCTGCCGTTCCCCGCGACGACGACGTCGGCTTCGCCGTCCCAGACCCGCACCTCCGACGCCGGGACCGGCGCAGTGCGGCTCATGACAGCCTCGATCTGGTCAACGCGATACCTCCGGTCGCAGCGATCCCGTCGGTGGGACCGTAGGAACGGCGGATGTCCCTGGTCAGCGGGCCATCCCGCTCAGCAGGACATCGGATCAGTACTGGCTGTTACCCGCGTCGACGGTCAGGGCGAGCGCGGTGACGTAGCGGGACTCGTCCGAAGCGAGGAACAGCACCGCGTTGCTCTGATCGATCGGCTCGGTGATCGGCACCGGGAGGCTGTTGGCGAACAGCGCTCCCAGCGACGGGTGCGCGGCGAGCGCATCGCCGAAGGCCGCGACGCCGGCCCCGGTCCCCATCGGGGTGTTCACACCGGTGGGGTGCAGGCTGTTCACCCGGATGTGGTGTTCGGCGAGTTCGTGTGCCAGTGCCCGGGTGAGTCCGGTGATGCCGTGTTTGCTCGCCACGTAGGGCGTCAAGAACGGTAGTCCTTTGAGGCCCGCCACCGAGCTGGTCAGGATCATCGATCCGCCGCCGTTGGAGATCAGGTGCGGCGCGGCGAGCTGCGCGGTGTTCCACGTACCGGTCAGATTGATGTCGATCGTGTCCCGCCAGACGTCCGGGGTGACGTCGTCCCACTCGGCGATGATGCAGATTCCCGCGTTCGCGACGACGATGTCCAGCTTCCCGAACTCGGCGACGCCCGCGTCGATCGCCTCGGTCAGCGCGGCCCGGTCGCGGGTGTCCGCCTGGCGGATCAGGATGCGCCGATCGAGCGCCTCGACCTCCTTCGCGGTCTGCGCGAGGTCCTCCGGTGTCGCCGCCTCGTACGCGACACCGGGAACCGGCGCGCACAGGTCGACCGCGATGATGTCGGCACCTTCCTGCGCGAGCCGGATCGCGTGACTGCGCCCCTGGCCACGTGCGGCACCCGTCACGAGTGCGACCTTTCCTGCGACCCGCCCCATGTCGTCTCCCTGTGTTCGGACAGCACTCGCGATGCTGCGCGGCACAGCGGACGACGAACTACGTCGGCTCCCGCTCAGCGGGACGCGGGGTCCGGGCTAGCCGGGCAGCCGGGTCGACTCGCCCTGGACGACGGTCACGTCGGGCGGCGGAGCGATCGGCAGCGTCTCGTCGGGCTCATCGCCGCCGACGATGTACTGCACCATCGCCTTCCGACTGATCTCCAGGTTCAACCGGATCGTGGTGATCGTCGGCGCGGAGATGTGCGCGATCAACGAGTCGTCGACGCCGACGACCCCGACGTCGTCCGGAACCGATCGACCGGCCCGGGCGATCCGGCCCAGCATCGCGAGCGCGACCTCGTCGTTGTAGCAGGCCAGCCCGACGTCGGGACTGTCGAACGACGCGTCCACGGCCGCCAGGTCGATCTCCACGGTGGGCAGCACCCGCATACCGTGCCGCACGGCCCAGTCCCGGGCGCCGGCCTCACGCGCTGCGGTGCCGAGGTAACCGGCGTCCGGAACCGGGCGCACCGGCGCAAGGGCGGGATAGCCGGCGGCGAAGAGGTGCGATGCCTGCAGCTCCCCGATCGACCGGTCCATCGCCTCGCGAGCGGACAGCGCTCCCTCGATCACCGTGATCCCGCTGGCCGCGAACGTGCCGTGCAGCCCCGGCGGTAGGGGCCCGGTGCACACGACCGCGAGCGGCCGCAGCCCGATGACCGCTTCTCGCACCGCATCGCTCGGCGACGCGATCTGGAGCAGGTGAGTGAGGCCGACCTCGGCGAGGTCCTCGCCCAGACTGTTCACGAAGTCCCAGAGTTGAGGTCCGACGGCGCGCTCGTGGACCATCGTGACGACGACGTCGCTCCGGCCGCGGCGCAGCGAGCGTCCCGCGTGCGACGGCCGGTAACCGAGTTCGCGAGCCGCCTCGCGCACCCGCGTCACGGTCTCGTCGGTGAACCGCTCGGTGTGCCCGTTCAGGATCTGACTGACGGCCGACCGGGAGACACCGGCGCGCTGCGCCACCTCTGCGCCGCTCACCACCCGGTCGCCACCTCCTCGTCGCGGACTCCGACCCTATCGCGCCCATCCGGCCTAGTTGACACGTTACAGCAACCTGTTGACACGTTACAGCAGACAATTTACGTTCAGCTTCCGCGCCAGCCCCGGTCCGCCAATGGAGGCACCGTGACCACCCCGCCCCCCTCGGCCGAGTCGCCCGAAGCCGTTACCGAGGCCGTTCTCGCCGGTCGGGACGACCTCCTCGCGGGTTCCGTCCCGTCGGACGTCCCGCCTCGGGTCGGACGCTGGGCCATCACGGTCTACGCGCTGACGATGTTCGGCTTCCAGCTGACGTTGCTCCTGCCGCTGCTGTTCAGCCTCGCCTACAAGGTCCAGGTGATCGATCCGGCGAACAAGGACTCCAGCCTGGGCTTCGTCCTCGGCGTCGGTGGGCTGATCAGCCTGGTCGCCGGTCCGCTCGCGGGGGTGCTCAGCGATGGAACCCGGTGGGCGTGGGGGCGGCGACGGCCCTGGGTGGTGGTCGGTTTCGCACTGTCCGCTCTCGGCGCGCTGATCATCGCCGCGGCGCCGACGGTCCTCGTCATGCTCCTCGGCTACCTCGTCGTCGGGCTGGCCAACTCCGCGGTCAGCGCAGCGATCAATCCGTTCCTCGCCGAACAGGTGCCCCCGGAACAACGCGGAACGGTCGGCGCACTCGGCGGCGCGACCGCCGCGATCGCGGGCGTCGGGTCGACGCTGCTCGGCAGCTTCCTGACCGGGAACACGTACCTGCTGTTCCTCACCCCGGTCGCCGTTCTCGGCTTAGCGGCGGTGCTGTACGTGCTGGTGATCCCCGATCGGCCGGCGCCCGAGGCCGCGCGCTTGGGATCCGTGCTCGACGTCTTCAAGAGCCTGTGGTTCAACCCGCTGAAGTACTCCGACTTCGCACTGGTCTGGGTGGGAAAACTCTGCCTGTCGTTCGGGTCGACGTTCTTCACCACCTATCAGCTCTACTTCGTGCAGGACCGTCTGGGGTTCACGGCGGAGCAGGCAGGACGTCAGCTCGCGGTCGTGGGCGGGCTCAGCCTGCTGGCCCTGGTCGGTTTCTCGATCGTCGGCGGGACGCTGTCCGATCGGTTCAAGCGCCGCAAGCCGTTCATCTACCTGGCGACCGCGCTGATCGCAGCGGGTCTCGCGGTCGCGGCGAGCGCATCCTCGATCCTGCTCTTCGCCGTCGGTGGTGTCCTGCTGTCGGCGGGCACCGGCGCGTTCACCTCGGTCGACCTCGCGCTCGCCTCCGACGTCCTGCCCGAGAAAGACAAGGCGGGCAAGTACATGGGGATCTACTACCTCTCCTCCAACATCGCCGCCGCCCTCGCGCCGCTGGTCGCTCCGCTGATCCTCGGGCTGGGCGGCGGAGGCAACTACGCGGTCCTGTTCCTCGCGGGCGCGGTCCTCGTTTTCGGTACCGGCGTGACCGCGGCGAACATCCGCGGCGTGCGCTGATTCGCATTCTGTAGAGGGGAGTACCGGTGACGGACGACATCGCGCTGGAGAAGAAGGTCACGCTGCTCTCCGGCCGCGACTTCTGGAGCACCGAGAGCCTTCCGGAGGCCGGCGTGGAGGGCGTGGCGATGGCGGACGGCCCGCACGGGCTGCGCCGGCAGTCCGGCGAGCACGACCACCTGGCGCTGTTCACCAGCGACCCGGCCACCTGCTTCCCCCCGGCGGTCGCCGTCGGGACGAGCTGGGACGTCGACGTCGCCGCGCGGATCGGTGCCGCGATCGGCCGGGAGGCGGTCGCGCAGGGCGTCGACCTCGTGCTCGGGCCCGGGGTCAACATCAAGCGCTCGCCGCTCTGCGGACGGAACTTCGAGTACTACTCGGAGGACCCGCACCTGTCCGGCGTGCTGGGCGCGGCGTTCGTCCGGGCCCTGCAGGCGCAGGGCCCCGGGGTGTCGGTCAAGCACTTCGCCGCGAACAACCAGGAGACGAACCGGCAGACGATCAGCGCCGACGTCGACGCACGCACGCTGCGGGAGATTTACCTCCCGGCGTTCGAGCGGGTCGTGCGGGAGGCCGCGCCGGCGACGGTCATGGCGGCCTACAACAAGGTGAACGGCGTCTTCGCGTCCGAGAACCGCTGGCTGCTCACCGATCTGCTGCGGAACGAGTGGGGTTTCGAGGGTGCGGTCGTCTCCGACTGGAACGCGGTGGTCGATCGTGTCGCCGCGCTGCGGGCCGGCCTCGATCTGGAGATGCCCGGGGGAAACGCGGGCCGGGGCCACGAGGTGCTCGCCGCGGTTCGAGCGGGCGAGCTCGACGAGTCCGTCGTCGACACCAGCGTGCGGCGGATCGCCGCGCTGGACGCCCGGCGCAGCGTGCACCGCGTCGACGTCGATCTGGATGCGCATCACGCACTGGCCCAGGAGCTCGCCGCCGAGTGCGCCGTTCTGCTCCGCAACGAGCGGAACACGCTGCCGCTCCGAGCCGGCGTCCGGATCGCCGTGCTCGGTGAGCTCGCCTCGCAGCCCCGGATCCAGGGCGGGGGAAGCGCGCACGTGAATCCCCATCGGGTCGACGTACCGGTCGACGAGATTCGGGCGTTGGCCGCCGCCCACGGATCGTCGGTGGTGTACACCGCGGGCTACCGGCTCGACGAGGCCACCCCCGACGAGCTCCGCGAGGAGGCGGTGCGGGCGGCCGCGGCGTGCGACGTCGCGATCGTGTTCGCCGGGCTCACCGAGCGCTGGGAGTCCGAAGGTGTCGACCGCGACTCGATCGACCTGCCCGCGGAGCAGGTCGCGCTCGTTCGCGCCGTCGCGAGCGCCGCCCCCCGGACGGTCGTCGTGCTGTCCAACGGCGGGATCGTCTCGCTCGAACCCTGGCACGACGACGTGGACGCCGTGCTGGAGGCTTTCGTCCTGGGACAGGGTGGCGGACGCGCGATCGCCGAGCTCCTGTTCGGCGTCCGCAGTCCGTCGGGGCATCTCGCCGAGACGATCCCGCTGCGCCTGCAGGACCACGCCAGCTCGCTGAACTTCCCGGGCGAGCAGGGTCACGTCCGCTACGGCGAGGGTGTGTACGTCGGCTACCGGCAGTTCAGCACGTTCGGCACGCCGGTCCGCTACCCGTTCGGCCACGGCTTGTCCTACACGACGTTCGTCACCCGCTCCCTGTCGGCGCAGGTGACCGGCCCGGACACCGTCACGGTCGAGGTCGAGGTCGAGAACACCGGCGAGCGGGCAGGCAAGCACGTCGTCCAGGTGTACGTCGGCACGACGGCCGGACCGGTGCGGCGCCCTACGCGCGAGCTGCGGGGGTTCACGAAGGTGGAGCTCGGCCCGGGGCAGGTCGAGACCGTGCGCTTCGAGCTCGACCGGCGCGCGTTCGCGTACTGGGACCTCGACGCCGACGCGTGGGTCGTCGCACCGGGCACCTATGCGGTGCAGGTGGGACCGGACGCCCACACGGTCGAGGTGTCGACGCGCGTGGAGCTGTCCGGTGACGTCCTCGCCCGCGCGATCACGCTGGACTCCGCGATCGGCGCCTGGCTGGAGCACCCGGTCATCGGGACGCCGACCCTGCGAGCGCTCGGATTCGCGAATGCTCCGATCTCCGACGAGCACCTGGCGATGGTCAAGTCGATGACCATGCGCCAGTTCATCACGATCTCCGGCCTCGATCTTCCGGTCGCCCGTCTGGAAGAGCTGGCCGCGACCTCACGCACCGCCTGAAAGGACTCCCGTCTTGCATCCCTACCGTGACGTGTCGCGGCCGGTCGACGACCGGGTCGCGGACCTGCTGGGCCGAATGACGCTGCCGGAGAAGGCCGCACAGCTCGCCGCGCCGTTCGCGTCGCTCGTCGACGTGCACACTCCGCCGCCGAACGGCTGGGGTGGCGTCGTCGCCGCGCTGGCCAGCCTGGAACTTCCCCCGCGGCAAATCGTCGCCAGGATCAACGAGCTGCAGCGCACGCACGTCGAGGACACCCGGCTGGGCATTCCGGTACTCGTCGCCGAGGAAGCACTGGTCGGATTGAAGATCCAGGGGGCGACCACCTACCCGGACGCGATCGCCCAGGCCGCGACCTGGAACCCGGAGCTGATCGAGCGGATGGCGACGGCGATCGGCACCCAGATGGCCCGCACCGGCGTGCGTCAGGCGCTGTCCCCGCTGGCCGACACGGCACGGGATCCACGCTGGGGTCGGGTGGAGGAGACCTACGGCGAGGAGCCGTACCTCGTGGGCTCAATCGCCAACGCGTTCGTCCGCGGACTGCAGGGCGCGGACGCCGGCACTCCCCTCGTCGCCACCGTCAAGCACTTCCTCGGCTACAGCGCCAGCAACGGCGGGCGCAACACCGACTCCGCCTCGATCGGCCCGCGCGAGCTCCGCGAGGTGCACTCGGTGCCGTTCGAGAGGGTGATCCGCGACGCCGGGGCGCGCGGCATCATGCCGGCCTACGTCGACATCGACGGCGAGCCGGTGACCGGTTCGCGCACCTACCTCACCGACCTGCTCCGCGACGAACTGGGCTTCGACGGCCTGGTCATGTCCGACCTGGGCGCGGTGAGCCAGCTCCACACCAAGCACGGCACGGCGGACAGCGAGGCGGCCGCGAGCGCCCAGGCCGTGCAGGCCGGGGTGCACCTGGATCTGGACATGCGTGTGCGGACCGACAGCGTGATCGAGGCGGTCGACGCCGGTCTTCTCCCGGTCGCGGATCTGGACCGTGCGGTGTCGAGCATCCTGCGTACGAAGTTCGAGCTCGGACTGTTCGAACGGCCCTACGTCGACCTGGACACGGTGCCGGACACCCTCGACCCGGCGGAGACGCGCGAGCTCGCCCGGACGATCGCCGAGCAGTCGGTGGTCCTCCTGCGCAACGAGCCCGTGAACGGCGCCCCTCTGCTCCCGCTCGACCCGGCAACCGCGACGATCGCGGTGCTCGGCCCGAACGCCGACCGTCTCCTCGGCCAGCTCGGCAACTACAGCTATCAGGTGCTCGACAGCGTGACGAAGCGGTTCGCCCAGGCCGCGGATCCGACGGCCCGCGCGGACGAAGCCGGGCTCGCCGGCGCGACCGGCGCGGACGGAGCCCGCCTGCTGGTGGAGTCCGTGCCGGTGGTGACGTTCCTCGACGGGATCCGCGCCCGGGTGCCGGAGGCGACCGTGCTGTACGAGCCCGGATGTCTCGTTCAGGCCGAGGACCGATCCGGCATTCCGGCGGCCGTCGAAGCCGCGAAGGCCGCGGACGTCGCGGTGGTCGTCGTCGGGGACCAATCGGGCATCAATGGCTTCGGCACCGTCGGCGAAGGACTGGACAGCGCCACGTGCGAGCTGCCCGGCGTCCAGCGGGAGCTCGTCGAGGCGGTGCTGGCCACCGGCACGCCGACCGTCGTCGTGCTCAGCCACGGCCGGCCCTACTCGCTGAAGTGGATGGCCGACTCCGTACCGGCGATCCTGACCAGCTGGTTCGGCGGCGAGGAGGCCGGCACCGCGGTCGCGTCGGTGCTCTTCGGCGACGTCAACCCCGCCGGCCGTCTGCCGGTCTCGTTCCTCGACTTCGCCGGCAGCGCACCGCTCCCCTACTGGCGTGCGGCGCAGGCTCCCACGTACGTCGAGGGGCGCGCGGGCGCGACCTTCGCATTTGGACACGGGCTCAGCTACACGAGCTTCGAGTACCACGACGTCGAGATCGGCCGCGCGGAGGTGCCGACCGACGACGAGGTCGAGATCGGATTCACGGTCGTCAACACCGGGGAGCGCGCGGGCGACGAGGTCGTCCAGGTGTACGGGCAGGACACGATCGGGCGGACCGCACGTCCCCGGCGCAAGCTGGTCGCGTTTCGGCGGGTCTCGCTGGAGCCCGGTGCCGCGGTGCGGGTCACGGCGACGGTGCCCGCGAGCATGTTCGCGCTCTGGGATCCCACGGAGGGCTGGCTGGTCGAGCCCGGGAAGATCAAGCTCTTCATCGGCGGGTCGTCCGCCCGGATCGACTTGCACACGTCGATCACGCTCACCGGAGACGTGCACCGGCCAGGACCGGACCGTCCGCTCAGTAGTTCGGTGTCAGCGGTCGCGGTCGACCCGGACGCCGAGCCGACCGCGCCGTCATCGGCCGCCGGTGTCGCGGCAGCGGCTCCGCTCACCGGTGACAACACGGTTTTGGAGTGGCTCGACCACCCGGTCGGCGGTCGCCTGCTGCGCGGACTGCTGCAGGGACAGGACGAGGAGATCCTGGCGCCCGCATTCGGAATGCCGCTCCGCCAGGTCGCGCTGTACAGCGGCGGACGGATCCCGGTCGAGACCGTCGATCGGCTCGTCACGGAGGCTCAGACGCTGATGTCAGCACCTGGCGCGTAGCGGCTTCCGATTCCCGGGAGGCCGGCGGGGGCTCCGCGCACCGGGACGCCGGGCCGCCGCGACCGGGTGCATGGTNCGCGGCGGCCGTCGGGTGTCCGATCAGCTCGGTCGTCGGTTCAGCGCCGGCAGCGGCACTCGGCGAGCGCGGTGCGGGCGGCGAAGAACGCCGGCTTCGGGTTGTACTGCTCGTCGAACAGCAGCGGCTTCGCGCCCGGCACCCAGGTGTAGTGGTGCGCGTCGGTGAAGCCCCAGAAGCTGATGTCCCGAACGCCGGCCGCGAGCGCCTCGGCGAGCACGCTCCGGTAGATGTCCGCCTGGAGCTGGCTGTCCAGCACGTGCACGTCCATCTCGGTGATGGCCACGTCGAGTCCGAGTGCCCGGTAGGACTTCACGATGTCGGTCATCACGCCGGGGGCGGGCGCGGACTGAGTCTCGTGCGTCTCGAGGCCCACACCGGTGATGGGAACGCCCTTGGCGACCATGTCCGCCACGAGCGCGTACAGCTCCTGCTGCTTCGCCGGGTAGTACTCGACCAGGGACTCGTTCAGGAACAGCTTGGCTTTCGGGTTAGCGGCGTGTGCGATCCGGAACGTCTCGGCGATGTAGTCCGGACCCAGGACCTTGTAGAAGTGGTTCTGATCGAGCCCGGTGCCGCCGAAGGTGGAGAACACCTCGGTCACGACGTCCCACCGGTCGATCGTTCCCCGGTATCGCGTCATGATCGTCCGGATGTGGTTCGTGAGCGCGGCGCGAAGATCGGCCGGGTCGGTGATCTGAAGGACCCACTCGGGGTTCACCCCGCCCGAAAGGAGCCCGTGGCCCTTCACCGCCATACGGTTCTGCTTGGCGAAGCGGACCAGCTGGTCGATCTTCGAGAAGTCGAACTTCCCACGCTCTGGTTGGATGAACGACCACTTCAGCTCGTTCTCCGGCGACAGGCTGTTGAACTGCTTCGCGAGCACCTGTCCGAAGCGGGGGTCGCTGAAGTACGCGGGATTCGTCGCACCCGCGCCGATGGTCACCCCCTTCAGGGCAGCGAGCTGGCGAAGCGTGAGACCGGGGACCACGGGAGCCTTCGGCCCGGCCTTCGCGACGGCGGCAGCCGACGGCGCCAATCCGGCGGCGAGGAGTAAGGCAACGAGTAGGGCGCCGACGCGCGCAGCGATGCGCGTGTGTCGAGAGGTGCGGATCAACGAATTTCCTTTCGTCAGGGCCGCAAGCCGCCGTTCTGCCGGCGTGCTGCACGCCCGGCCTCTGAGGGGCGTGCAGCAACGTAAATTTCGTCCTGGATGGACGGGCGCTGTGATCCCGGTCACCGGGACGAATCTTGTCCACGCGCCAGTAACCCCAGGTGGGGCGCGGTTGAAAATGTAGCAACCGTACTGGTTTCGCTGTAGTGTCATGCGCTAGCCGACCCCTGGGGTTGCTACCGGCTCGCCGCAGACCGGTCGGCGCTAGGGCCATCGGGCGAATCGATCTGCCGGTCGATCCGCTCATCCGGCTGGTGACGGCGACAGCACACGTAGGAGCGCGCATGGCAAACAGGACGGACTTTCCGCCCGGATTCGTCTGGGGTGCGGCGACCGCGGCATACCAGGTCGAGGGAGCCGTGACCGCGGACGGTCGTGGCCCGAGCATCTGGGACACCTACGCCCACACACCGGGCCGGATCGCCGACGGGAGCACCGGAGATGTTGCCGACGACCATTACCGGTTGTTCGCCGAGGACATCCGGTTGCTGGCCGATCTCGGGCTGAAGGCGTACCGCTTCTCGATCGCGTGGCCGCGGATCATTCCCGCCGGATCGGGCCCCACGAACGCCCCCGGTCTCGCCTTCTACCGGCGGCTGGCCGAGACCTGCTTGCAGCACGGCGTCACGCCGTTCGCGACCCTGTACCACTGGGACCTGCCGCAGCCGCTCGAAGACGCCGGCGGATGGATGGTGCGCGACACCGCCGAGCGGTTCCGCGACTATGCGGCCGTCGCACATGACGGGCTGTCGGACGTGATCACGCACTGGATGACGCTCAACGAGCCCTGGTGCTCGGCGCTCAACGGCTACGGCGACGGCGCCCTCGCCCCCGGGCGCAACGAAGGCGTGAACGCGCTGAAGGCGGTCCACCACCTCCTCCTCGCTCATGGGTTGGCGCTGGAGGCGATCCGATCACCGGAGGGCTCTTACGGAATCGCGCTCAACCTCGCGCCGGTCCGCGCCGCGTCGGACTCCCCGGCGGATCGGGACGCGGCGCGGCGGGTGGACGGCCTGCAGAACCGCTTGTTCCTGGAGCCCATCCTGTTCGGTAAGTACCCGGCCGACGTTCTCGACGACACCGGGATGACGGCGTGGTTCGCGGAACAGGAAGATGACTTGCCGCTCATCTCGGCACCGCTGGACTATCTCGGCGTCAACTACTACTTCCCCACGACGGTCGCGGGTCCGGACGGCCCGGTCTCTGATCCGAGCAAACCCAGTGCCCAACCGGGCAGCGAAAACGTCGTCGCTGTCGACACCGGCCTGCCCCGCACCCAGATGGGCTGGCCGATCCAGGCCGGCGGACTGCGCGACATCCTCGTCACGATCAACGAGCAGGCGCCGAGCCTGCCGCTGTACATCACCGAAAACGGGTCGGCCTTCCCGGACTCGGTCACCGCGGACGGGACGATCGAGGACGACGACCGGCAACGGTACCTCGAGCAGCACATCGAGGTCGTGCGGCAGATCGTGGCCGACGGTCTGCCGCTCATGGGCTACTTCGTCTGGAGCCTGCTCGACAATTTCGAATGGGCGCTGGGCTTCAGCCGCCGCTTCGGCATAGTCCATGTGGACTACGCGACACAGACCCGGACGGTCAAGGACAGCGGCCGCTGGCTCCAGCGGTTCCTCACCCAGTAGTCAGCGCCACCGTGCCCGGACGGAGTACCGACCGGGCACGGTGTTCGTCACCCCTTGATCCCGGAGCTGAGGGCGCTGCGGATGAAGTAGCGCTGGGCGAAGAGGAAAACCACCATCATGGGGATCACGTACAGCGCTGCCGCGGCGGCCTGAACGGTGGGGATGGCGTTGCCGCGTGGATCCCGGTACCAGGCGGTGATGGCCACCGACAGGGTCGTGTGGTCCACGTCGAGCAGCAGCGCGGGTGCGATGTAGTCGCCCCAGGTCCAGGTGAACGAGAGCAGAAAGGCCGTGACCACCACGGGCCGGGACAAGGGCAGGAAGATCCGGAAGAAGATGCGTCCCCAGCCACAGCCGTCGACGATGGCGGCGTCCTCGAGTTCACGCGGGATCGCGGCGAAGAACTGCCGGAACAGGAACACCAGGTAAGGGGAGGCAGCCAGCCCCCACAGGACCCACGGCCAGTAGGTGTTGATCAACCCGATCCGGGAGAACAGCACGTACGTGGGGAGGAGCGTCAAGATCTGCGGCAGCATCATCGTCGACAGGAGGACGAAGAACAGCGCGCGTTTGCCCGGAGCCTGGAGGCGGGCGAATCCGAACCCGACCGCCGCACTCGACAGGGTGATGAGAACCGCGTAGGTGGTCGCCAGGAACAACGAGTTCAGGGTGTACGCGGCGAAGTTGATGTCGGTGAGCGCGTGGATGAAATTGCTCCATTGCGCACGCTCCGGCAGGATCCCGGTCGAGCCAGATGCCCACTCCTCGCGGGTCTTGAGCGCCGCCAGGAGGAGCCAGAGGAGCGGGCCGGCGAACAGTACGGCCAGCGCCATGAGTAGAACGTAGACGCCACCGGTGCCCCAACGCCGTCTGCGAGGGGCCGCGCGGCCCGACCCGGCCGCGGCGTCGGGCGCGGTGGGCCTGGCGAGGGTAGTGCTGACGGACACCGCAGAACTCCTAACGGTCGGCATCGCCGTCGACCTCGTAGTAGACCCACGAACGGGTGGACCGCTGTACCAACAGCGTGAAGACGAGGATCACCAGGAAGAAGACCCACAGCATCGCCGACCCGTAACCGAAGCGGTTGCGCAGGAAGTACTCCTCGTAGACCTGCACCATGTAGACGTGGGTGCTCTCCGGCACGGCGGCGATCGTGGAGATGTTGTTGGTCTCGGCGAGCAGCAGCGGTTGCACGATGATCTGGAGGCTCGCGATGACGCCGGTGGCTATCTGGAAAAAGACGACCGGCGAGATCATCGGCAACGTCACGTGACGGAACACTCTCCAGCGGCCGGCCCCGTCGACGATCGCCGCCTCCTCGAGTTCGGGCGGCACCCCCTGCAACGCCGCGAGCATGATGACCATGCCGCCGCCCAGGCCCCAGAGCGTGAGGAGGATCAGGGAGTAGAAGGCCGCTGGGTCGCCCAACCAGCTGATCCGGTCGATTCCGACGGCGCCGAGGAGGGTGTTCAGGATCCCGGCGTCCCGGTTGAGCACGAGCTTCCACAGAATGGCCGTCGCCACGACGGGAACCACCGACGGCAGGAAGAAGATCGTGCGCCAGAGTCCCACCGCCTTGAGCCGGCGATTGAGGAGCGTGGCGAGACCGAGCGATCCGGCGACGCTGAGCGGCACCGCGAGCGCGGTGTACGCGATCGTCCTGATCAGCGCCGCCCATGCGGAGCCGTCGCCGAACAGCTCGACGTAGTTGCGGAAGCCGACCCAGCGCCACCTCGGCGAGCTGCCGTCGAAGTTCGTCAGGCTGATGACGAACGCGTAGGCCAGCGGCACTGCGGTCAGGGCCAGGAAGCCCAGTACCCACGGCGAGACGAAGAGATAGAACGGTGCCCGCGGGTAACGGGACCACTTACGGTGCGCCATCGATCTCAGCTGACCTGCTCTTTGCCTTGCTTGAGCAGCTTGTTGGCCTCGCGGGTGAGCGCGGCGCACGCGGCGTCGACCGTCTGCTCGTTCTTGATCGCTCGCTGCAGTGACTTGTCGATCACGGCGTTCCAGGCGTCGAGGGTGATGTACGGCGAGTCCGGCAGCGCACCGGCGTACCGGAGTTCGTTCTGTGCGACGGTGTACGCCTGCTTCTGGTACGGCAGCGTCTGCGGAAGCTTCGGCAGGAGGGGCTTCAACGACGGGAGTCCCCACCCACTCTTCGCGCGGGTCTCGGCGGGCTCGCCCGCCAAGTAGTACTCCATGAACTTCCAAGCCTCGTCCTTGTGCTTCGACTTGGCCGGAATCCAGAGGCCCTGACCGGAGTAGCAGGGGCTGATCCGCTTGTCCCCCATGACCGGGGCGGGCGCCATCCGGATGCTGTCGCGGAGTGCGGTGTCCTCGACGAAGTTGCCGCCGAACCAGTAGCCGTCCTGCGTGATCGCCATCCGCTTGGCGCTGAAGGTCGACTGATCGCTGACGTCCGGCAACGGATTCAACGACGTGGGGCCCACGCCGGCCCGAGCGAACTCGACGTACCAGCCGAAGGCGCGACGCGCGGCGGCGGTGGTGAAGTCGACCTCGGTCAGGTCGTCGTTGTACAACTGTTCGCCCTGCTGCAGCACCATCATCGTCATCGGCGCGATCAGGTTCCAGGCCCACTCCAGCCCGAGGCCGAAGACCTTGGTGGTGCCGCCGCTCTTCACCGTCAGCCGCTTGGCCACCGCCAGCAGATCGTCGTAACTCGTCGGTTGGGTATCACTCAGGTACGGCACCTTCGCCCGGTCGAAGAGCGCGGTGTTGTACCAGAGCGTCGCGTCCTGACTCCAGTCCTTGACGACGCCGTAGTAGGCGCCCCGTCCGCTTCGGCTTCCGTCCCAGCGGAAGCTGTCGTTGACCGGCAGCAGATCGTCCTTCTTCAGCACCCGGCTCTTCTCCAGGTACGGCGTCAGGTCGGTTGCGAGGCCACGTGCGTTGACGTTGGCGCTGCCCACTGCACCGGCGACGGAGATGTCCGGGGGGTTACCCGACGCGAGCATCGCGTTGAGCCGTGTCGCGTCGTGCTGCAGAAGGGTGATCTTGATGCCGGGGTTCTTCTTCTCGAAGTCGGCGATCATCTCCTTCGGCAGATCCTGAACCCCGATCATGACGGTGAGGTTCCCCTTGCCGCCAGATCCGCCGGACGAACCGGCATTGCAGGCGCTGAGCAGACCTCCTGTCGCCACCCCACCAGCGGCGACTGCGGCACTTGCCAGCAGTCGCCGCCTGCTGATTAATCCGGATGATCTGGTCATGTCGACCTCCTGGCGCGGGGTGTGATTCAGGCCCGCGGAGCTGGTCCGGGGGCGAGTTGAGGCGACAGTACAGCGAAAGCAGTACAGCTGCTACATTTTCTCTCGGTAAATCGCGCGTGCCGATGACGCGCCCATCGTCACCACGGAGACCGATGACTTCCCGATCCGAGAGCGACGCCTCGCCTCCCGCGACCCGCCCCCGGACGCCACGGTCGGCTTCGAAGATCAAGGCAAACCGTCTTAGGGTCTCCGGCATGAGCGAGACGAGACCTGTCCGAGTTCGCGGCCCCTATGCCAAGTCGGCGCGACGCTCGGCGGAAATCCTCGAAGCAGCGACGACCGTGTTCGCCACCGGTGGCTACCGCGGCGGCACGTTGCGCGATATCGCGCGCCAGCTGAATCTCAGCCTGACCAGCATCGTGCACCACTTCGGCACGAAGTACGAGTTGCTCGAAGCCGTCTTGGAACGAGCGGACCAGACCGTCGGGACTGGGTTCGCACCCTTCGACTTCGAGGCCGACTGCGTCGAACGCGGGGTCGCGCTCGCCACCATGGAACGGGTCCGGTCGAACCTCGAAAGGCCGGAGCTCCTGCGAGTCTTGGCGATTCTGGCCGCGGAGGCCTCTCCTCCGGACCATCCCGCCCACGGCTGGTTCGTCGAGCGGTACCGCCGGAAGACCGCGCTGCTCGCCGAGGCGTTCGCCTACGACCAGAAAGAGGGCCGCATTGACCCCGGCCGCGAGCCCCGCATGCTGAGCACACTGCTCATCGGCGCCTGGGACGGCGTACAGCTGCAGTGGCTCATCGACCCGTCAGTCGAGATGGAGTCCGCCATGCTCGCTTTCTTCCGCTCGACGGTCCCGGAGGCACTCGGCCCCGACGAGAGCCGATGAGCATCCCCCGGCTCGAGACGATCGACGAACATCCCCGTCTCGTCGTGGACGGCCGACCGTTCCTCGTTCTCGGCGGCGAGCTGCACAACTCGTCGAGCAGCAGCCGGTATGCCATCCGGACGTCGTTCGCGACGCTGCGAGATCGCAACTTCAACACGGTCCTCGCGCCGGTGTCCTGGGCAACGGTCGAGCCGACCGAAGGGACCTACGATTTCGGGCTCGTCGACGAGCTGCTCGCCGTTGCGCGCACCGCGCAGCTCCGGCTCGTCCCCCTGTGGTTCGGGGCGTGGAAGAACGGCATGTCGACGTATGTGCCCGCGTGGGTGAGGACTGATCCGGCGCGATACCCGCGAGCCGAGCCGGAGGCCGGAGCGCACAGCGAGCACGTGTCGCCGTTCGGCGCGGCGATCGGGCAGGCGGATGCCCGGGCGTTCGCCGCGCTGATGCGGCACTTGCGTACGGTCGACGCCGGACACCAGACGGTGGTCATGGTGCAAGTGGAGAACGAGGTCGGGTTGCTGGGAGGCTCCCGCGATCACAGTCCCGATGCCACTGCGGCCTTCGAAGCGGACGTCCCTCCTGGGGTCTACGAGGCGCTCGCCGCCTATCCCGACCTACGGATCGCGGCATCCTGGAAGGAACGCGGGTGCCCACGACAAGGCACCTGGACCACCGTCTTCGGTGACTCGGCGACCACCGACGAAGCATTCATGGCTGCCGCGTACGCCTCCCACGTCGAGGTCGTCGCCGCCGCCGGCAAAGCAGAGTATCCGCTGCCGATGTTCGTCAACGCCTGGCTCGACGCCGAGATCGACGCATCCGAACACGTCCCCGCCGGTGGACAACGGCCCGGGGTCTATCCCAGTGGTGGGCCGCTGCCGCACGTCGCCGGCTTGTGGCGCCGGTTCGCACCGTCGCTGGATCTGCTCACGCCCGACATCTACTTCGGCAGCTTCGAGGAAATTTGCCGAGACTACCGAGCCGCGGCCGGAGGGCTGTTCATCCCGGAGATGCGCCGAGACGAGCAGGGAGCAGCGGACGTCTTCCTCGCCGTCGGCAACCACGGCGCGATCGGGACGTCGCCGTTCGGCGTCGACTCCGTCGAGGGAACTGAAGCCGAGGCTCTTCGCGACGCGTACGGGCTCCTCGATTCCGTCGCGCCGCTCCTGGCGAGCCACCCGACCGCCGGCGTGCACCTCGACGAGGCCCGTCCGGAGGTTGAGGTGCACCTGGGCGCTTTTGTGTTCTCCGCGCGGCGAGAATCGACCGCGGGATCGCCGTAGCCGGTTCGCCGCGGGTACGGAATCGTCATCCAGGTCGCACCGGACGAGTTCCTCGTCGCAGGCCGCGGCCTGCACCTCGGTTTCCGCCAAGCCAGTGGCGGACCTGCGGAGCTGCTGTACGCCGAGGAGCTAACCGGCCGGGCATCCGACTTCACGACCCTTCGGATACTCAATGGCGACGAAACCCTGGGGGGTACCCGCCTGATCCTGCGTTCGCTCGCAGAACCTGCGCGGACTTCCTACCCGATCCCCATCGGCCCTCGCGGCACCGGTCTCCTGCGGTGCAGGCTCTACGCGTTTCCTGACCACGTAGAGCCAGCCGCTCGGGCCGGCGCGCGGTGAACGAGCTCGGTCCGTAGGTCGGGCAACGCGACGGCGCTGGCGTCCCCACCGGGTTTGCGTCGGCCGAAGGCGAAACCTACTCCGGACGACGCCTCCTGAGCAGCACGATCCCGCCCGCCACCAGCAGCGCACCGAGCGGGACGAGCAGCATGGCCGCACGCCCCCGGAGCCAGGTCAGCGCCAGCGCCCCGGTCCGCGTGCGGTCCAGCCGGGCGTCCGACATCCGGCGGCTCTCCAGCTCGGCGTCGAAGCTGGTGACGGTCCGCCCGCCGTACGTGTAGGTCAGCGATTGGTCCTGCCGCAGCGCGATCACGTCGCCGGTCGCGGGCTCGATCCAGTACCTCCGGCTGTCGGCGTACCACGAGGTGGCGTTGACCGACGGATCCTTGACTCCGAAGAGTCCACCCGGCAAGTCGATGTTCCCGACCTTCGTTCGGGTCACGACGCTGTCGAACACGTACGTGTCGATGCCGTCGCGGCGTTCCTCTCGGACGTACGTCGCCGGTCGCGTACCGCGCAGCTGGAGATCCCACAGCTGATAGGTGCGCTTCTGGACGTCCAGGGGCCAGGCGACGAGACCCTTGTGCTGGAGGGGCTCGCCGGCCGACCGATCCGCGGTGGTGACGATCCGATCACCGCAGCAGTTGGTCGTCTCGTGGGTTCGCCGGTCCAGCGAGGTCCACTCAACCTGGGCGCTGGTCATGCCCCGGCCGGCCACGGTCACCTCGGTAGCGAATTGCCACACCACGGTGTCCGCATCGACGTCATCCTCGGCGACGGGTGCCGCGGTGACGAACGTCGTCACGGTGACGTCGGCATTCCGCAGTTCCCGTGCCCCCGCCGGAGCGGTTGCATCCACCACCAGCATCGTCGCCTGCTCGGCGGTCATCACCTGCTCCACCTGCGGATCCGTCGGCAATACGGCCACCCGCGGATAGACATAGAGGGGTAGGAGGGCGGCGCTCGCGAGCAGGAAACTGCCGAGGCCGAGCAGCAGGACTCCCACCGCGCGCCGGCCCCTGCGCGCCGGTCGTGCGACGTGGCGGCCTACCGGCCCCTTCCCCGCAGGGTCGGCGGACGCTGCCGAAGGTGAGGTGGTGGGCGAGGGCGGGCCTACGCTCATGGAACCGTCCGATCGTCATCGATGCCGTGATTGGGCTCCTGGACACACGCCCGGCGCTCGTCCGTCCGGTCGAGGCCGCGATCACGCCGGTGGGCCACGGAGGCCTCGCCATTCGGGACCGCAAGCGCTGCCCGTGTTCCTGGCACCGTAGGAATCGCCGACCATCCCCCACGAGAAGTGATCCCGATCACCGGGACGGCACCCGCGCCGCGCCCGAACTGGTGCGACTACGGTCGCCCGGAGTTGCGCGCAGGGTTCACGTCGACGGCGCGGGTCAGGTGACGGGAGCCGCCGCCGAACAACGCCGTGGAGGAACAGTTCGGAGCCGGACCGACGAGGAGGCGCGGCAGGTGGCAACTCGATCACACCGCGATGCCGTTGTCGACATCGACTCCTCCGCACCGGTGATGTCGGCGATGTTCGAGGACTCCGCGACCGCGATTCGGCGACGTCGGCGCGCGACCGAGACGATGAGCATCGTCGCGCGGCTCCTCGGGCTCACGATGGCGGCGGCCGCCGTGCTGCTCGCCGCCGACACGTGGTCGAACGACATCCCCCCGACCATCGTGCCGATCGGCCCGCTGTGCCTCATCGCCTGCGTGCTCGGAGCGGCTGCCCTCCGAACCACCTCCGAGCGACGATATCGGCGACTCAACGCCGCGCAATGCGCGCTCGACGTCGCGGCCGCTCTCGCCGCGGTCTTGTCCGTGCCGACATTGGGCCAGGACCTTTCCGTCGCCCTCCTCGTCCTACCCGCCATGTGGGCGTCGGTCCGGTTCGGCCTTGGACCGCGCGCCACGGTGATCGCCTGGCTCGCTACGGTTCTGGCCTATGCGGCGGTGCTCGCACTCGGTCTCGATCCATGGGACCAGGACTTGGCTTCCTCGGGCCCCATGGACCGTTCCGCTCTGCTCTACTTCGCCCCAGCGGCCGCGTTGGGACTGCTCGCGGCCTGGACCACGGGGAGTCAGACGCGCGCGGTCACCCGGCATCTCGCCACTGTGGAACAGGCCCGCGCCGTGCTGCAGCACCAGGCCACCCACGACAGCCTGACCGGTGTCGCAAACCGCACGGCGCTACGGCATGGCGTCGCCGCGACGACGTCGGCGGGCGCGGTGATGGTGATCGATCTCGATGGCTTCAAGGCGGTCAACGACACCTACGGGCACGCCGCCGGTGACTGGATCCTCCAGTCGGTCGCCGCTCGACTCACCCGAGCGATTCGGCCCGGCGATGTGGCGGTCCGCGTGGGAGGCGACGAGTTCGTCCTCGTTCTTCCGCACGCCGACGAACAGACCACCGCGGACCTCGCCACCAGGCTCCAACTCTCACTGTGCGAGCCCGTACTGACGCCGGAAGGCCTCCTCTCCGTGGGCGCCTCCATCGGCACCGCGGTGACGATCGATCGCGGGGACGTCTGGGACCTCGACCAGATGCTTGCCCAAGCAGACGCGTCGATGTACGCCGCGAAGTCGGAACGTGCGCGGAGGCGGCAGCCGGTTCTCACTGCCTGCGAGTCACGTCCTGGAGTCCGTGCGTTGGCTTGAACTCCGGTCTGGTGACCGCAGGGCGCCGTCGTCGCTCAGGCGGACGTGTCAGCCAGCGACCTTGCTCTGGGCGATCAGGTCCTCCAGCAGCGCGGTGGGGAGCGCGGTGCCGACGAACGACAGGAACTGACGCATCGGCATCGACTCGACCATCTTCAGCCCGTCGGGGTTCTGCTCGGCCTGCCGGGCTTGGTCGGGCGTCATGCTCGCGGCGAGCGTCCGCATCAGTGCCGGCCCGGCGACCGGGTGGGAGAACCAGTCACCGACCGTGGCGTCCATCGACAGCTCGGCGGCGAGCACGTCGCCGACCAGGCTGAGCGACGCCTCGGCGAGGACCTCCGCGGCGTTCGCGCCCACCTGGATCCGGTACTCACCCGGCGCAACCACCCACTGGCCGCGCGGCACGTCGTAGTAGGCGAACGCCCGGCGGTCCAACGTCAGCTCGACGGCCCGGGTCTCCCCCGGCTCCAGCGCGACCTTCGTGAACGCGCGGAGCTCACGGACCGGGCGGCGCACCGATCCGGCGTCGGTGGCGACGTAGACCTGCACCACGTGCTTGCCGGCGCGGGTTCCGGTGTTGGTCACGGTGACCGCCACGGTCGCGGTGTCGTCGCCGGTGGCGGTGACGCTCACCGCGTCGGTGGTGAACGTCGTGTAGGACAGGCCGTGCCCGAACGGGTACCGCACCTCCCGCTCCACCGTGCTGTAGTACCGGTAGCCGACCATGACGCCCTCGCCGTACCGGACGTGTCCGGCCTCACCGGGGAAGTTGAGGTAGGCAGGAGTGTCCTGCAGCCGCAGCGGGATCGTCTCGGCGAGGTGGCCCGACGGGTTGACCACCCCGAACAGCACGTCGGCCAGCGCACCGCCACCCGCCTGTCCGAGCAGCCCGCCGTCGAGAATCGCGTCGACCCGGTCGTGCCAGCCTTCCAGCGACACCACACCGCCGTGGGAGAGCACGACGACCGTGCGCGGCGCGGCGGCGGCCACCGCCCGGATCAGCGCGACCTGCTCGGCGGGCAGGTCGAGCGTCTTCCGGTCGAAGCCCTCGGACTCCTCCCGGTCGCCGAGCCCCGCGAACACCACCGCGACCTCCGCCGCGGACGCGACCGCCACGGCCTCCGCGAGCAGTGCGGCCGCGTCGCCCGACCCGTCGATCGGAAACCCGGCCGCGGCGGTGACCGGCCGATCGCCGGCCAGCTCCCGGATCGCGTCGAGCGCGGTGTCCACCCGGGTCGGGGTGATGTGCGAGCTGCCGCCGCCCTGGTAGCGCGGGCTGGTGGCGAACGCCCCGATCACCGCGAGCGAACCGGTGCCCTCCAGCGGTAGCACCGCGTCGTCGTTCTTGAGCAGGGTCACGCACTGGGCGGCCAGCGAGCGCGCGAGTGCGTGGTCGCCTTCCACGTCGAGGCCCCCGGTGGGAGCCTCGATCCGGTTCTGCAGGCCGAGCACCCGGCCGACGGCCTGGTCGACGACCGCTTCGTCGAGTTCGCCGGCCCGGACGGCCGCGACGATCTCCGCGTCGGTGACGCCACCGCTGCCGGGCATCTCCAGGTCCATGCCGGCGGCGAGAGCGGCGACGCGGTTGCTCACCGCGCCCCAGTCGGAGACGACGGCACCGGAGAAGCCCCACTCGTCGCGGAGCACGTCGGTGAGTAGCCAGCGGTTCTCCGACGCGTAGACACCGTTGACCTTGTTGTACGAGCACATCACGGTCGCCGGGGCCGACTCGGTCACCACACGCTCGAACGCCGGGAGGTAGATCTCGCGCAGCGTGCGCTCGTCGACGTCGGCGCTGACGCGCATCCGTTCGGTCTCCTGGTTGTTCGCCGCGAAGTGCTTCACCGACGCACCGGGGCCTTCTGCTTGCAGCCCTCGGACGTGTGCCGCGCCGAGGACGCCGGAGATCAGCGGGTCCTCGGAGTAATACTCGAAGTTCCGGCCGCAGAGCGGCGACCGCTTGATGTTCACGCCGGGGCCCAGCACGACGTGGACGCCGAGCGCCCGAGCCTCGCGGCCCACCGCAGCGCCCACCTGCTCGGCGACCTCGGGCTCCCAGCTCGCACCGACCGCTACCGCAGGCGGGAAGCACGTCGCCGGCTCGCTGTCGTGAATGCCCAGGTGGTCGGACTCGCCGGACTGGTACCGCACGCCGTGCGGTCCGTCGGTGAGCACCACCGACTCCGCGCCCACCTCCGGCAGCGACCGGGTCGACCAGAAGTCCCGTCCGGAGAGCAGCGCCGCCTTCTGCTCCAGCGAGAGCGCGCCGACATCCAGCGTCATGGGAGGACCTTTCCGAGGGGATCAGCGCACCGAGCGGATACGCAGGACGACCAGACCGCCGAGCACCGTGAAGACCCCGGCGACCAGATACAGCAACGTGTAGTTCTTCTCGCCGCCGGCCGCACCGACCGCGAGGAAGATCGGCGCGATCAACGGTGCCACCGCCTGCGGGATCGAGACCGCGAAACCGATGATGCTCATGAATCGTCCGGCATCGGTCTCCCGCTCGGGAAGGACGTCGAGCAGCAGAGCCTGGTCGACCGCGGCGAACATCCCGATGCCCACCGAGGAGAGCAGTGACCCCGGGATGATGAGCGGCAGGCCGGGGGCGAACGCCATCGTGATCGCGCCGGCACCGAACAGCACACCGGCGAGCAGCACGAAGACCCGTCGGCGGCGGAGCCGGTCGGAGAGGAAGCCGCCTCCGAGCGCACCCACGGTGGTCGCGAGGATGCCGCCGAGCGCGACCGCGGCGATGATCCCCGCGACCTCCTCCACCGAGATCTCGAGCCGGGAGGCGATGAAGAACGCGGTGAACGTCGTGTTCAGCGACAGACCGAAGTAGAAGAGGAAACGACCGAGCCAGTTGCACGCGTAGTCGGGGTACCGGCGGGGATCGAAGACGAACTTGCGGAGCAGTCGCCCGACCGTCAGCCTCTCGCCCAGATCGAGCAGCCGGCTGTCGGCTTCCGGCACGAAGACGACGAACAACGCGACCGCGACGACGCCGACCGCGCCGGGCACGAGGAAGAGCAGCAGGTCGTTCCCCGACACCAGACCCGCGAGCCCGACGCCCAAAACCGGCGCCACCTGGGTCGCGAAGCCGGTGAGCCCGGCGACCTTGCCCCGCTGCGACTCGGGAAGCCGATCCGCGGTGGAGATCTGAAGATTACCCAGGACCGTTCCCCAGGTGAGCTGCATGAGCACCCAGGCCGCACCCAGGCTGAGGACGTTCGGGGCCTGCGCCATGAACACCAGCGCTCCGATGCCCAGGAGCGTCCCGCCGATCATGAACGGGCGTCGCCGCCCCAGCCGGGTGCGCGTCCGGTCGCTCAGGATGCCGGCGAACGGCCCGGTGAGCACGACCGCGAACGCACCCGCGCCGATGATGTAGCCGAGGTACTCGTCGCGGCCGGGCGCGAGGTCCTCCAGGCGGATCGAGAGTGAGATCGCGATCGGGGTGATGAAGGCGACGAAGACGCCGAACTGTGCGAGCGTCATCAGCCAGATGTATCGGGGGCCGACCTCCGGCAGGTCGTCCCCGCCGGTGGCGGGCGGAATCGGCAACGAGGCGGGTAACGGGGTGGCGACCGAGGCGGCGTCGCCGTCGGACAAGGTCATGGAAGCTCCGGAGGGGGAGGCGTTAGACCGCGGCCGGGTGCAGCGAGGCGGCCAGGTCGGCCTCGAGCTCGGCGGACGCGCCGGGGACGAACTGCAGAACGGTATTGAGCGAGACCCCGGCGGCCTCGGGTGACGAGCCGTCGATCGGAATGCCGGGGAAGTGCTTGGCGAACACGTCGGTGACCGAGCGCCAGACCGCCGGGTCGGTGGCGAGCACGGACAGCGGGGTGTCCATCGTGAACTCGGTCGGTTCGCTCTGCGGCACCGCGTACTCCCAGCGGTGGCTGCCGCCGGAGACTTCGAGGACGAGGCCGTCCGGATGGAGCGGCAGCACGACGGTCGCGGTGGTGCCAGCCGGGACCCGCACGTCGACCGCCGCGCGCCCCTCGTCGATCCGCCAGGAGACCGCGACCCGGCCGTGCACGGTGTCGTGTGTGACGCTCGCGTGCGTGAGGCCACCCCCGGGTTGGGGGGCGATCCGCATGCGCCGATAGCCGGGTTCGACCGCCGACAGACCACCGATGGTGCGGTGCATCCAGTCGGCGACCGCGCCGAGCGCGTAGTGGTTGAGCGAGGTCATGCCCGAGGGGTTGATCGTGCCGTCCGGGCGGATGGAGTCCCACCGTTCCCAGATCGTGGTCGCGCCCTGGGTCACCGGGTAGAGGAACGACGGGCAGCCGGTCTCCAGCAGCAGGAGATAGGCCTCGTCCAGATGTCCGGTGCTGCTCAGGGCGTCGCAGACCAGCGGGGTGCCGGCGAAGCCGGTCGAGATCCGGTACCCGGCCTTGGCGACCAGCTCCGCCAGCCGGGCACCCGCTGTGGCGCGCTGCTCCTCGTCGAGAATGTCGAAGCAGAGCGCGAGCGCGTACGCGGTCGCGGACTCGTTCACGACGCGTCCGGCCTCGGTGACGTACTCCCGGCGGAACGCCGCCCGCACCCGGTCGTGGAGCGCGGTCAGCCAGGTGGCGTCGGTCCCCTCACCGAGGAGCTCTGCCGCTTCGGCGGCTTCGCGGGTGGTCTTGCACAGGTAGGCGGCCGCGACGAGATGCCGGTCGGTCTTTCCACCGGCCGCGTTGTTCATCGGCGCGTCCGGGTCGAGCCAGTCGCCGAACTGGTAGCCGGTGCTCCATAGTCCGTGCGCGTCCAGACGGCCTTCGACGTCGCGCAGGAACCTGATCATCGGCGGGTAGGCGCGACGCAGCCCGTCGTGCTCGCCGTACTCGCGGTAGAGCATCCACGGCAAGCTCACGACGACGTCGCTCCAGAGCGCGGTCGGCGCACACGGGTTGGCCAGCACGTCCGGCACGACCCACGGCACGTAGCCCTTCTCCGCCTGCTCGACAGCCAGGTCGTCCAGCCACTCGCCGAGCACGCCGCGCACGTCGTAGAGGAACGCCGCGGTCGGGGCGAACGCATTCAGGTCGCCGGTCCACCCGAGCCGTTCGTCCCGCTGGGGACAGTCGGTCGGAACCCCCACGAAGTTGTCGCGCATCGACCAGACGACGTTCGAGTGCAGCTGGTCGAGCAGCGGGTTCGACGTCGAGAACCAGCCGGTGCGGGTCATGTCGCTGTGCACCACCACCGCGGTCACCGACTCCGGCGTCACCTCCCCCGGATAGCCGTCGACCTCGACATACCGGAAGCCGTGGAACGTGAAACGCGGCTCCCACACCTCCGTGCCGGTTCCCGCGAGCGTGTACCGGTCGGTCGCCGCCGCCGTGCGCAGCGTCTCGGTCTCCAGCTCACCGTCGCCGGTCAACACCTCCGCATGGCGCAGGGTTACCGTCCGCCCCGCCTCGCCGGAGACCGCGAGCCGCACCCAGCCGGAAATGTTCTGCCCGAAATCGACGATCATCCGACCCGACGGACGCGTCGTGATCGCGGTCGGCGCGAGCTCCTCGATCCGCCGGATCGGCGGGGCGTCGGTGGTGAACAGCGCTTCGCGCGGCCAATCGACGACCTGGACCGGCGACCAACCGCTGTCGTCGAACCCGGGCCGACTCCACCCCAGCGGCTCGCTCCGAGCGTCGTAGGTCTCCCCGTCGTAAATGCCGTTGGCTCCCACCCCTCCGAGGCCCGCGCGGAAGCCGTCGCCGGTTCCGAACACCTCGGTCCGGTCGGCGTACTCCAGCTCCAGCTGCAGGAAGAGCGCCGGGCGGTCCGCGTAGTGATTGCGCCGGTGGTCGTACCCGATCCGTCCCAGCGCCCAGCCCTGACCCAGGATGCCGCCAAAGGCGTTGGCTCCCGGCGTGACCAGCTCCGTGACGTCGTACTCACTGACCCGCAGCCGGTGCCGGTAGGACGTCCAGCCGGGAGCGAGCACCTCGTCCCCGATCCGCGTGCCGTTGAGGTACGGCTCGACGAGCCCGATCGCGGTGGCGTACAGCGTCGCGCGTCGCGGTGGGTCCTCGACGACGACCTCGCCCCGCAGGTAGGGGGCGGGATCGTCGGGCTGGACGCCGTTGGCGAACGCGGGGGTGACGAACTCCGCCTGCCAGCGGGAAGGCATCGCGACTCCTGGAGTGAGGGGTTACTAGCGCGCGCTAGTATGGCCGTGATGGTAAGCCGCTATCACTAGCGCGCGCAAGCAGTCGGCGGTCCGGCCGACAACCCCTCTCGGGAGATCTCCATGCTCGAACGCTTCACCGACCGCACCGTCCTCGTCACCGGGGGCAGCTCCGGCATCGGCCAGGCGACGGTCCTCCGCCTGCTGACCGAAGGCGCCACGGTCGTCGCCGCGGATGTTTCGACCTCTGGCCTGGCCGAGACCACCGAACGCGCGGTCACGGACGGCACCGCCGATCGACTGACGACGACGACGCTGGACATCTCCGACGAGAACGCCGTCGACATGGTCGTGCCGCGGGCGATCGACCGGCTCGGCAAACTCGACGTCCTGGTCAATGCCGCCGGCATGTTGCGCGGCGCACACACCCACGACTGCTCGCTCGAGCTGTGGAACCGGGTCATCGCCGTGAACCTGACCGGCACGTTTCTGGTCACCCGAGCCGCGTTGCCAGCACTGTTGGCCACCGGGCGGGGCGTGATCGTGAACTTCAGCTCGACCTCGGCGTCGTTCGCTCATCCGTTCATGGCTGCCTACTCGGCGAGCAAGGGCGGCATCGAGGCGTTCACCCACAGCATCGCCCAGGAGTACTCCAAGCAGGGCCTTCGCGCGGTCAACGTGGCGCCGGGCAGCATCAGCAGCGGCATCACGAACAGCTTCGGCGACCTGGTTCCCGCCGACATCGACTGGAGCCTGCTCGGCAAGCTGTCGCCCGCGATCGGCCACGGCTTCGCCGGCCCGGAAGCCGTCGCCGGCGTCGTCGCGATGCTCGCCTCCGACGACGGCGCGTTCGTGACCGGGACCGAGATTCGCGTCGACGGCGGCACCCACCAGTAATCCGAGGCCGAGGGCTACAGTTTGGTGCACGGGTAGAGGGAGGCGGACGGTGCGGGAGGCGGCACCCAAGCGGGTCACGGCCGCCGACATCGCCCGGGAGATCGGTGTGTCCCGGGCCACCGTCGGATTCGTGCTGAACAACACCCCGGGACAGACGATCTCCGAGGCGACGCGGCAGCGGGTTCTCGACGCCGCCACTCGCCTCGGCTATCGGCCGCACAGCGCCGCCCGTGCGCTGGCCAGCGGTCGCAGCCAACTCGTCCTGCTCGTCCTTCCGGATTGGCCGATCGAGTTCAGCATGCGGCTTTACCTCGAGGAGGCGTACCGAGTCCTGGAGGACGCGGGCTACGCGCTGGTCACCGCGACGCGGCACGCCGGCACCGGCACCCGCCCGCTCTGGGAATCGCTCAACCCGGACGTCGTCGTGGGATTCCATCCGTTCGACGCCGACGACGTCGCCTCGATGCGGGCCAGCGGCGTCGGGGTGATCTTTCCCGACCCCGCGCTGCCCGGTGACCCGGGTGACATCGGCACGTTCGCCGAGGGCCCCCGGCTCCAAGCGCTCCACCTGCACGAACTGGGTCATCGTCGACTCGGTTTCGCCGCCGCACCCGACCTGCGGGTCGCCGCGCTGACCGAGGAACGTGCCCGGCTGGCCCAGGACGCGGCCCGCGCGCTGGACCTACCGCCGTTGCGGGTGAAGACCGTCGACCATCGGGACGGTTCGGCGCGGCGCGCGGTCGAGGAGTGGCGGGCCGCCGGGGTCACCGGCGTCGTGGCCTACAACGACGACGTCGCCGCGGAGGTCGTGGGTGCCGCCGTTCGGGCAGGGGTGTCTGTGCCCGCCGAACTCGCGGTGATCGGCCACGACGACACCCCGATCGCGTCGGTCTTCGTTCCGACGCTCTCGAGCGTCCGGGTCGACCATGCCGCCGCCGGTCGCCTGGTCGCGCACCTGGCTCTGCACCAGGCCGACGGTCGCCCGCTCCCGGCGCCGCTCGAGCCGCTGGACGCGGTGGTCGTTGCCCGCGAGTCGACGCTCGGCCCGATGACGCGCGCGCCTGCGGCCACCCCGATGGGGTGACCGCAGGCGGACGATCACGATCAGCCTGAGATCGACACCTCCCGGTAGGGAGTCAGCCGGACCGGCCCGATGAGCCCGTACTCCTGACGCGGCTGTGCTGCCTGTCCCGGGAACCCATCGGTGACGCGCAGCCGGTTACGCAGCGGCGTCGCGACCCGGATCGTCAGCGTGTTCGTCCCGGCCTTGACGTAGCCGCCGAGGTCGAGCCGTCGTCCGACCTGATCGATCGGCGGCAGCGCGGTGCCGTTCACGGTCACCGAAACGGTGTCCGTGACCCGGCCGAGGTCGAGGTACGCCGACTCACCCGCCTGCAGTCGGATCTCGGTCGAGTACGTGCCGACGCCGGAGACGTCCTGCAGTTCCGGAATCTCCGACCAGGGCTTCAGCTCTGGCAACGTCAATTCGTGGGAGACGACGGTTCGGCGCCCATCGGGTCCGCGGCGCCAGTCGTCCACCGACAGTTTCCACTGCTGCGGTGTGCTGGCGTCCGTCACGGCGGGCACGGTGACCTGAGCCGTGCTGCCGTTGTCCCGCGTCACGGAGTAGGTGCCGGTGCGGCCCGCGCGGAGCCGGAGTTCGCTGCCGACGGCGACGACCTCGGCTCCCTCACCGACAGCGGTCGCGTGTGGACGGGCCGGGCCACCGATCGCGACGAGGGTGGAGCCACCGGCCGGAACGCGAACCGGAACCGTGACCCGCCCCTCCGCCGCGCGGAACCGGCCGACCGGCGTGATGCGTCCGGTCCACGCGTCCAGTGCGTACGGCGCACCTCGGCCTTCCAGGGAGAGGTCCGTGGTGATCGTCGTCGCCGTGGGGTTGAAGAGGTAGTACGCGTCGCCGCCCGACACGGTGCGGCGTGCGGTCAGCAGCCCGGACGCGTCGGTCGGCTCCGCCGCGGGCCGCACTCGCAGTTGGGCGAGCGTCTGGGTGAGCTGAGCCGGCTCAGCGATCCGGCGCACCGACGGCTGCGCCAGCAACTGGGTGACGACCTGGCCGAGCGCCGCGTCCTGCGTCCGGGAGTCCGCCGCACCCGGCACTCGGCGGGGTGCGTCACCCACGACGACGATCGGCAGACCGGCACGCGCGTGCGCGAGCAGGCGCCGAGCCGTCGCGAGGGGCAGCGTTTCCTGCCGGTCGAGGACCACCGCGCGGTACGCCGGCCCGTCGGGCGCCAGCCTGCGGCCGCTGAGGCTGGCCGCGTTCAACTGGTCGGGTCCGACGTAGTCGTAGGTGAAGGACCCCGCTGTCGGCGCCTGGGCGGTACCGGCGTAACTCTCCCGGTAGACCGCCAGATCCACCGACGGCCGTCCCTGCCGCAGGACGTACTGGGTGCGTGCGGTCCAGGCGGTGATCGCGCGAGTGTCCGCCCAGGTCGGCTGGCGTGGACCCCACGATTCGGAGAAGCCGTTGCCACCCTGCGTCGTGAACGGGGAGAAGCCCGGCCACGGCGTCCCGAGCGCGTTCTCGGTCGCGAAGCCGTGGTAGACGACCTGGTTGACGCCGTGCGCGAACGCGGTGCCGACGTGCCGGAGGACCTGCGGCCACGTCTGGCCGTACGCGCCGTTGTACACCGCGCAGCACTCCAGTGAGTACACCGGGCGGCCGGTCAGGTGGACGGTACCGTTGGCGACCCACCGGAACGGTGAGTCTTGATAGTCGTCTTGGAGGCCGAGCGATTCGGTCTCGGGAACGTCGACGGCTGCGCTGACCCGGGCGGTGTCGATCGTGGTTCCGTACGGCTGCGCCCGGTAGCGCAGACCCCGGCTGTGTGCCCAGCTTTGCAGCGGCTTGACGTGCTCGGCGACGTAGAGGTCGGTCAGCGTGCGGTAGTAGTCCTCCCGGACTCTGGCACCGCTGCCGTCGGTGAACTCAAAATCGGGCGAGTCGCCGGTGCCGACCGGTGTGTACTGCCGGTGAATGCGGTCGATGAACACAACCGGCAGGTACTTCTGCAGCGAGTAACCACGCAGACTCGAGAAGCGGCTCAGGAACGCAGCGGTCCAGTGCTGCGCGGAGTCCAGCTCGAGGGAGTCCTCGAAGAGGTCACCGCCGGATTCGGCCAGCAGCCGCCGCAGCTGCGGGCTGAGGACCCGCTCGTCCCAGAACGCGGTGGAGGCGCGCGCCCCGGCGGCCGAGAAGTGGTCGACCACGTACGCGTCGGGGCTCGACACCGACTGAGCGGAGACGGAGGCTTGGCCGGTGCCCCGCTGCCAGAAGCCGAGGACCAGCCACTGACCCCCGGCCGGTGCCCTCCAGGTCACCGCCCCGTTCCGTACCGAGCCGGTGAGGTCGACGAGAGAAGCCCGGTCCAGTCGCACCGGCTTGGTCGCCGCGCAGTCCCCGGCGCAGCGCACCGCCTGAACCGCCACCAGGGTCTGCTTCGTGACGCCGGCGCGCGGGGCCGGTCCTGTCGGCACCGGCCCACTGAAGGTGCCACCGCCGTCGACGACCGCGCGGCCGTAGACGAGTTCCTGGGCGGCCTGTGGGCTGTCCGGAGTCAACCCGGGCACCACCAGCGGCCAGGCCGGGCCCGCCGTGACGTCGATCTGAACCCCGTACTTACGCCCGGCTTCCACCGCAGTACGCAGTCGCTGGGTGAGCGCGGGACTCCCCCAGCCGTACTGGCCGGGGTCGGTGGTGAAGATGCACGCGATCTCCGCGGCACCGAAACCGCGGTCCGCGATCTGTTTGACCTCGGCGTCGATGTCCGCCGCGTCGAGTTGGCCGCACGGCCACCAGTAACGGATCTTGGGCTGCGCGGCTGCCGGAGGATTGGCGAATTGTTTAGCGAACGTGTCGCCGAGCGGCGCGGGATCGGCCGCTGTCGCGTCGCGGGGCACGGACACGAGCGCGGCAGCCATCAGCAGCGCCACCGCGCTGACGGTTAATCGCCGACGAGTGAAAGAGAGCATGCGGACTCCGGTTGTGGGAGCGGGAATACGCTTCCTTGAAACGTTTCACTATCGCTGTGCTGGCCGGAGAATAGGGATCGTCGATTGCGCCCGTCAAGCGAGTCCGAATTCTTCTTGACGTGTTCTTCAGGGAGCTGGAAAGCAAATCTTTTATTGACCGATCCCGTGTCCCGCTCAGTGGGAGACGCAATTGAATCGGCCAGCGTGGATGGATATTCCCCGTCAGACGTGAGGCAGGTCGGGCACCCCGTAGTCACCGCGGAAGAACAGCAGCGGCGGATGGTCACGGGTCACCGCGAGCTCGCGGACCGCGCCGACCACGATGTGGTGATCCCCGCCGTCGTGTACGGCATGGATGTCGCAATCCACCCACGCGAGAGAACCGGCGAGCACGAACGCCCCGGCCTCGGTGCGGTGCCAGGAGACGCCGTCGAACTTGCTCTTCCCGGGCCGACCGAGCGCGGCACAGACCTGCTGCTGATCAGCGGCGAGAACGTTGACGGTGAACCGTCCGGCCGCGTGGAGCTTCGGCCAGCTGGTCGAGTTGCGGCCCGGGCAGATCAGCACCAGCGGTGGTGACAGCGAGAGGGAGGTGAACGACTGGCAGGCCAGACCCGTCGGCGCACCGTCCGCATCCAGCCCGGCGACCACCGTCACACCGGACGGAAAGTGTCCGAGAGCGTGCCGGAACCGGGCCGTGTCCGCGCCCGTGCCGGACACGGCGGGAGCCTGCGACATGCGTTGCCTCCAGAGTTGACCTGACGTCACCGGCGCGCCGCAGCCGCTGCGCGACGAGCACCTACCGGTGGGGCACGCCTTCGATGCTGCGGCGACGGGGCGTCGGCGGGGAGTCGCGGTCCCGGTGACCGGGAGACCGCGCCCCCCCGGGTGCTCCGCGCCAGCGATCCGTTCCCGCAGGCACATGGCCCGATGCATGACCAAACCGCGCCGATCGCCGCTGGCTGGCCTGTCGCGCTGTCTGATGCCTCTGAGATTTGGGACGGCCGCTGACCCGCTGTTTCCCTGTCAGCCAGGGCGCCCTGAACACGGAGGCCCGCATGACCGCTCCGAGCGTCCCGGCGGCCGATTTACTCTCCGCGTGGGCCGCACGCAAGTGCCCCGCCAGACGGCAGACCGGTGATACTGAGCCGCCGACCGGGCTCCGGTTCGCCTTCCACGCACGCACCTCCACCACCCGATTCCAGGACCCGGCCTCATCGATCGGCTGGCAATGCCGCGCCGCACAAGACCTCGTCAGTAGCGCCGGGACTGTCTCGCCAACGGTGTT
>NZ_BAAAYN010000006.1:325369-357283 GCF_039536245.1 Cryptosporangium minutisporangium
GGCGGCTACTGCGCCGCGGCGGCTACTGCGCCGCGGCGGCTACTGCGCCGCGAGTTGCCGGGCCTGCTCGCGGAGTTTGTTCTTGGCGACCTTGTCGAGCGTCGCGCGGGGGAACTCGTCGACGACGTGGACGGCGCGGGGCACCTTGAAGTCCGCCAGGCTCTCCCGGCACCGCTCGATGACCGCGGCCTCCAGCGCCCCGAGGTCGGCGTCGGGGCGCACGAGGACGAACGCCACCGGCACCTCGTCGAGCATCGGGTGCGGCCCGCCGACGACCGCGACGTCGGCGACGCCCGGCACCTGCCGGCAGACGTCCTCCACCTCCCGCGCGGAGACGTTCTCCCCGCCGACCTTGAGCAGGTCCGAGTCGCGCTCGCAGTACACGAGGTCGCCGGTCTCACCGAGCCGGACGATGTCGCCGGTGCGGAACCACCCGTCGTCGGCGAAGCCCTTGGCGGTGGCCGCCGGGTCGTCGTAGTACTCGGCGAACAGCTGGACGCCCCGGGTACCGCGGATGCGCAGCTCGCCAGGGCGGCCGTCGGCGCAGATCTCGCCGGTGTCCGGATCCACGATCAGCGCCTCGTACCCCGGCGTCGGCCGGCCCATCGAGCGCGACGCCGGCGGAAGTCCGGGGCCGGCGGTGATCGCGGGCGTGATCGTCTCGGTCATTCCGAAGGCGGGCAGGACCGAGAAGCCCAGCGCCGCGTCGAGTTCGGGGATCACCGCGCCGAACACCCCGACCTTCAGCGTGTGGGCGGGCGCCGCCTGCCCGAGGATCGCGTTGAGGACGAACGGGATCAGCGAGATGTGGGTGACCCGGTGGGCGGTGACCACGTCCCAGAACCGCGAGGTGGAGAACTTCGGCTGGAGGACCACGGTTCCGCCGACGCCGAGCGTCGTCCAGATCGACCAGCTCTGGGCGTTGACGTGGAAGAACGGCAGGTACACCAGGTAGGTGTCGGCGGCCGTCATCCGGAGTGCGGCCGGCGCGACCCGCCCGGCCCACAGCGCGTTCGCGTGCGTGTGCACGACCGCCTTCGGCCGGGACGTCGTGCCCGAGGTGAACAGGATGCCCACCGGCGCGAGCGGGTCGGGCTCCCGGGCGGGAAGCGCGGCGCCGTCTCCGTGGAGAGCGTCGAACGTGGCGTCGCCGATGACCGCCATCCACTTCAGATCCGGTGCCGCGGCTGCCACCTGGGCGGCGTACTCCGGCTGCGTGATCGCCGCGACGCAGCCGGTCTTCGCCGTGAAGTAGCTGATCTCGTCGGGTGCGCTGCGAGTGTTGGTGGTCACGGTGACGGCGCCGAGCGTCGCGCAGGCGTACCAGGACAGCACGCCCTCCGGGCAGTTGTCCGCGTGCAGCAGGACCTTGTCGCCGGCCCGCACCCCGCGCCGGGCCAGGCCGGCGGCGATCGAGCGGACGTCGGCCCAGAACTGGGCGTAGGTCCAGCTCCGGCCGGGGCCGGAGTGCGGTGCCCAGATCAGGAACGTCTTGTCCGGCTGACGCTCGGCCCACCCGGCCAGCAGCCAGGGGACGTCCTGGCCGGCGAAGGGGAACGCGGCGGTGTCCACGGTCGTCACTCGCCGATGAAGTTCGGGGTCCGCCGCTCGAAGAACGCGGTCGGGCCTTCGATCGCGTCCTTGGAGCGCATCACCTCGTGCCCGTAGCGCTCTTCGATGCCGAAGGCGTCCGCCTCGGGGAGGCACTCGGTCTCGCGCAGCGTCGCCAGGATCGCCCGGACCGCGAGCGGACCGTTCGCCGCGATGCGGGCGGCGATCTCCCGCGCCTTGGTCAGGGCCTCGCCGTCCGGCACCACGTGATTGATCAGCCCGAGCTCCACCGCCCGGCGGGCCGGGATGTCCTCCCCGGTCAGCAGCATCTCCGCGGCCACCGCGTAACCCATCTGACGACGCAGCCGGACCGCGGAGCCAGCCATCGGGAACAGCCCGCGCTGCACCTCGGTGACCCCGAACACCGCGCTCTCGCCGGCCACCCGGATGTCGGTGCCCTGCAGGATCTCGGTGCCGCCGGCCCTGGCCACGCCCTCCGCCGCCAGGATGATCGGCTTGGTCGGGCGGTAGGTCTTCAGGTACGCGGCGAGCGACAGGCCGGGCTCGTCCTGGAGGCGGCTGATCCACTCGTTGTCCCGGACGCCGGTCCGCAGCCGGCCGATCTCGGCGAGGTCCATGCCGGCGCAGAACGTGGGGCCACGACCGGTCAGGATGGCGACCCGTAATGCGTCGTCCTGGTCGAGCCGTACCCACGCGTCGTAGAGGCGGCAGATCACCTCGGCGTTCGTCGCGTTGCGCTTCTCCGGCCGGTTGATCGTGACGGTCAGCACCGGGCCGTCGGCCTCCACCAGGACCAGGGGCGCAGGGTTGTCGGGCATCGCGTCAGCTCCTTCGCTGCTCGGACAGGTGGTCGCGGATCTGGTCGCCGATCGCGGGTGAGCGGAGGATCTCGGCGAACGCCTCGCCCTCGCGTCGCAGTGCGGCGGTGATCTCGTCGCGCTCGGACTCCCGGATCAGCCGTCGGGTCGCGCGCACCGACGCGTCCGGGTGCGCGGTGATCCGCTGCGCCAGCTCCACGGTGGCCGGAAGCAGGTCCTCGGCCGGGCAGACGCGCAGCGCCAGCCCGCTCTGCACCGCCTCGGTGGCGGTGATCCAGTCGGAGGTGAGCAGCGCCGCGATCGCCGCCTGCCGGTTCATCCGGCGGGGGAGGAGATAACTGCTGGCGGCCTCCGGTACGACGCCCATCACGGTGAACGGCGCCCGCAGCCGGGCGTTCTCGGAGACCAGGACGAGATCGCAGTGCGCGAGCAGCGTGAGCCCGAGACCGACGGCGGCGCCGTTCACCGCGGCCAGCAGCGGCTTGGAGCAGTCGGTCACCGCGTTCAGGAAGAGCGTGAAGGGGTGGTGACCGCCACCATCGTCACCCCCGTCGGTGTCAACCTGCGCCACCATTTCGGCCAGGTCGGTACCGGCGGTGAAGCTCCGGCCGGCGCCGGTCAGCACCACGGCGCCGATCGTCGGGTCGGCGTCGGCCGCCCGCAGGGCCTCGGCGGCGGAGCGGTAGAGCGCGCTGTCGAAGGCATTCGCGCGGCTCGGCCGGTGGAACGTGAGAACGCGGACCCGGCCGCTGTCCTCCGTGTGAACGCTTCCCACCTCAGCCGTGGTCGGCATGAATCCTCCTCGAGCGAACCGAAGAACAGCGTGCTGACGGTGAGATTACGGTGTTATCTTGCCCCTGTCCCGCCGAAAGCCAGATAACGATCTGGCCGGTCCGCGAGAAGGAGGCAGCGGGTTGACAACGTTCGTCGAGTCGACGGTCCGGTTCCCCTACAAACGGTCGCTGGGGCCGGTGATCGGCCAGTTCATGACAGCTTTGACCGAGCGGCGGCTTCTCGGCATCCGCGCCGGCGACCGGGTGATCGCGCCCCCGCTGGAGTGGGATCCGGAGACCGGCGAGCAGCTGGACCCCGAGCTCATCGAGGTCGGCCCGGCCGGAACCGTCCGGTCGTGGACGTGGGTCGCCGAGCCGTCGCCACAGCACCCGCTGGACCGGCCGTTCGCGTTCGCGCTGATCGAGCTGGACGGCGCCACGACCGCGATGGTGCACGCGGTCGACGTCGCCGAGCCCGGCGCGATGACCACCGGCATGCGGGTGGCGCCGCGGTGGCGCGCGGCCCGGGTCGGGCACCTCACCGACATCGAGGCGTTCGTGCCCGGTGAGGAGCCGGTGGTCCCCGCCGACGACGCCGGTCCGGCCGCCGAGCCGGTGACGATGATGGGGTACGAAGCGTCGATCGTGTACACGACGCCGCTGCCCGGCAATCAGGAGCGGGCGGGGAAGGCGGCGGCGCGCGGAGTGCTGCTGGGCTTCCGGTGTCCCCGCTGCGGCCGGATCTACTCCGGGCTGTCCGGCTCGTGCCCGGTCGACGGGCTCCTGCTGAGCCCGGAGGACGACGTCGAGCTGCCCCAGGTCGGCGTCATCACGAACTACACGATCATCACGCCGGTGCAGTACCCGGGCCAGACCGAGACCGAGCCGTTCGCCCGGGTCCAGGTCCTGCTCGACGGCGTCGACGTGGTGCTCGCCTACCAGCCGGTGGCCGATCTGCCCAACGTCGACATCCACACCGGGGTGCGGGTAGCCGCTCGCTGGTCGGAAGCCGACGGACGCAAGGTCCTCGACGGCTGGGCACCCACCGGCGAACCCGACATCGATGACCCCAGCCTCGTGAATCGGATCATGTGACATGACGACAGAACCCGTGGCCATCGTCGGCTGGGCTCTCACGCCGATGACCCGCCGTACCGTCAACTCCGAGGCCGAACTGCTCTTCGAGGTGATCTCCGGGGCCACCGAGCACGCCGGGATCACCCGCGCCGACGTCGACTTCTCCTGCGCCGGAAGCTGCGACTACGTCGCCGGGCAGGCGTTCT
Source organism: Cryptosporangium minutisporangium (assembly GCF_039536245.1). Lineage (NCBI taxonomy): Bacteria > Bacillati > Actinomycetota > Actinomycetes > Cryptosporangiales > Cryptosporangiaceae > Cryptosporangium > Cryptosporangium minutisporangium. Next base: position 329,816 of record NZ_BAAAYN010000006.1, read on the forward strand.
CGTTCGTGCAGAACATCGACGCGGTCGGCGCCTGGCCGCCCAAGCGGGACTCGCACGTGGAGATGGACGGCGCCTGGGCGCTCTACGAGGCGTGGGTCCGGCTGCAGCTCGGGGACATCGACGTGGCGATCGCCACCGGCTCGGGCCGCTCGTCCACGGCCGATCCGGCCACCGTCTACCCGATGGAGATGGACCCGTACTACCTGGCGCCGCTCGGCGCCGACGTCGTGTCGTTCGCCGCGTTACAGGCCCGGATCCTGCTGGACGCCGGTCTGGTGACCGAGCGGCAGATGGCGACCGTGGCCGCCCGCGCCCGCGGTGCGGCGCAGGGCAACCCGTACGCGCAGGTCTCCGGTGAGTTCGACGTCGACGCGCTGCTCGAGGACGACTACGTGCGCAACCCGCTGCGCCGCCACGACCTGCCGCCGATCACCGACGGTGCCTGCGCGGTGGTGATCGCCCGGGGCGACAAGGCCCGGGAGCTGACCGATCATCCGGTCTGGATCACCGGCTTCGCCCACTCGGCCGAGCCGCACCACCCGGGCCTGCGTGACCTGCGGGTGTCCGCGTCGACCACTCGCGCGGCGCGGGCCGCCGGACTGGACGCCGCCCCGGTCGAGGTCGCGGAGCTGCAGACCACGTTCACCCACGAGGAAGCGCTGCTCACGACCGCGCTGGGGCTGGGCCCCGAGGTGGCGATCAACCCGTCGGGTGGGCCCCTCGCCGCGAATCCGGTGATGGCCACCGGCCTGACCCGCGTCATCGAGGCGGCGCGACAGGTGCGGGACCACGGCAAGCAGCGCGTGCTCGCGCACGCGACGTCCGGCCCGTGCCTGCAGCAGAACCTGGTGTGCGTGATGGAGGGAACCCGATGAGTACGCAGCCGTGCGCGATCGTCGGAATCGGTCAGACCAACCACAAGACCCGGCGCTGGGACGTCTCCCTCGGCGGTCTGGTCCGGGAGGCCGCCACGCGCGCGCTGGAGGACGCGCAGATGACCTGGGCGGACATCGACGCCGTCGTGCTCGGGAAGGCTCCCGACCTGTTCGAAGGCGTGATGAAGCCCGAGCTCTACCTCACCGACGCCCTCGGTGCGGCGGGCAAGCCGATGTTCCGGGTACACACCGCCGGGTCGGTCGGCGGCACGACCGGGATCGTCGCCTCCCACCTGGTGGAGGCGGGCATCCACCGCAGGGTGCTCGCGGTCGCCTACCAGAAGCAGTCCGAGGGCAATGCGCAGTTCGCGCTCGGCTCCGGGCGGGGCGCGTCGCTCGGCGCCGGTGGGGCGTTCGCGCCGTACATGCGCTCCTACATCCAGGGCACCGGCGCGCCGGCCGACATCGGTCCGATGGTCGCGGTGAAGGACCGGCTCAACGCGCTGAAGAACCCGTACGCGCACCTCAAGCTGGCGGACATCACGGTGGAGAAGGTGAAGGACTCCCCGATGATGTGGGAGCCGATCCGCTACCTGGAGTCCTGCCCTTCCTCCGACGGTGCGTGCGCGGTCGTGTTCACCGACGAGGCGGGCGGCCGGGCGGCGGAGGCCGACGGGCGGCCGCCGGCCTGGGTGCTGGCCTCGGCGGTCCGGTCCGAGCCCGCGTCGTTCCCCGGCCGGGACCCGGTGTGGTCGGCCGGTGCCGCCGACTGCGCCGCCGACGTCTACCGGGGCGCCGGGGTCACCCGGCCCCGCGAGCAGATCGACTGCGCCGAGCTGTACGTGCCGTTCAGTTGGTACGAGCCGATGTGGCTGGAGGCGCATCACCTCGCCGAGCGGGGTGAGGGCTGGAAGATGATCGAGCGGGGCGAGACCGACCTCGACGGCGCGTTCCCGGTGAACATGTCCGGCGGCGTGCTCTCCAGCAACCCGATCGGCGCGTCCGGCCTGCTGCGGTTCGCCGAAGCCGCGCTGCAGGTCCGCGGCACGGCCGGCGAGCACCAGGTCGACGGAGCGAAGGTCGCGCTGGCGCAGGCGTACGGGGCGTCCGCCCAGTACTTCAGCATGTGGATCGTGGGGAGCTCGCTCGATCCCTTCGGGTGAGCGGTAGCGGGAGCGGCCACGACGGTGGGGTAATTTCTTGCTCGGCAGGCTGCTCCTGCGCGGACACGACGGGACGGAACGTGCGATGGCGGGTGGCGCAGCCTTCGATCTCAGCGCTGAGGAGATCGTGCGCGCGGCGGTGGAGATCCTCAAGGAACAAGGTCTCGACGCGGTGAGCATGCGCACCGTCGCCGCCCGCCTCGGCGTCTCGCCGGTTCCGCTCTACAGCCGCGTCGGCAACAAGGAAGCGCTGCTCGACGCCGTCGCCGACGAGGTACTCGCCGACGTCGCCCCGGAGCCCGCCGAGGGCGAGCGCTGGCAGGACTACACCGCGCGGTGGGCTTCCGACCTGCGGGAACGGTTGAAGACGATCCCCGACCTCCGGCGCCTGATGACGCTGCGCCGCTCGCCGTTCCTGCCCGCCGCCCGGATCCTCGTCAGCGTGCTCCGCACCGACGGGCGCTTCACCGGCCGGTCGGCGGTCGAGGCGGTGCAGCTGGTCAGCTGGGCGGTCATCGGTGGGACGCTGCTCGAACCCGACCAGGAGGTGAGGCAGCGCCGCGACCGGCTGCGGGAGTACCCGTCGGATCCCTCGTCGATCTCCGAAGAGGAGGCCGACCGGCTGGCCATGCTGCACGTCAAGTACATCGTGCAGGGCGTCGAGCGCGACGCGGAGCGGACCGGCTGACCTCGGTCAGGACGCCGTGGCGAGGACCGTGTCGGCGTAGCGGTGGATCCAGTCCTTCGCCTCGGTGAGCGTGGACCCGTGTCCGCTGACCACGAAGCTGGTCGCGCCGGCCCGGAGGGCCTCGTCCACCAGCCCGGCGTGGGTCGCCATCTCCGCGCCGGAGCGGGCTGGTGGGAGCGGGTACATGATGCGACCGGGAGCTTCGCGGCCGGTCTGCTCGGCGTAGGCCCGGGCGTAACCGAGATGGCCGGCGAAGTCGGCGAGCGTCTCCATGGCCGGCGACCGGAGATGCGAGGCGGTCGCCCGGGCGTTGGGCAGCGGAAGCCAGCCGGTTCCGTGGTCGACGATCCGGCGGAGCGTGAGCTTGCTGTTGCCGCCGATCCAGAGCGGGGGATCGACGGCGGGCACCACCACGCTGTTGCGAGCGGTGAAGTGGAGCCCCTGGTAGGTCACCGGTCGGCCGGTCCAGGCCTGGCGCAGCACCGCGAGCGCCTCGTCGAACAACGCGTTGCGTTCGTCCCAGTCCACGCCGAGGGCGTGGAACTCGGCCTTGTGGTAGCCCGCGCCGAGGCCGAGCTCGATCCGGCCGCCGGAGAGCGCGTCCAGGCTGGCGGAGAGCTTCGCGAGGTGGAGCGGGTTCCGGTAGGGGAGGATCACCAGGTAGGTGAGTAGCCGGATGCGGGTGGTGGCCGCGGCCGCGAAGGCCAGGCCGACGAACGGGTCGACGGTGTCGTGGCCGCCGGTTTCGCGCCAGGCCTGGGACGGCGCGGGGTGGTCGGTCACGTGGACGGCGGAGAATCCGGCGGTCTCCGCCGTGGCCGCGAGTTCGCCGAGCGCGGCGCCGTCGAGCAGGAAGTCCGGCGCCGGGCAGGTGTGGAACGGGAGCCCGTACGCGAACTCGACTGACCCGGGCATGGGGCTCTCCTCGACCGCGACCGTGACGCTGTGCTCGTACTATATACTTTGTACATGAGTGCGCGCGGTGCAGCCGACCTTCCCGACCTGGACGATCCAGGTGGCCTCGCGCGCCCCACCAGCGCTCAGCAGGTCGCCGCGCGGATCCGCCGGATGATCTTCGACCAGCGGCTGCGGGCAGGTGACCGGGTACCGCAGGACGAGATCGCGGCGGAGCTCCGGGTGAGCCGGGTACCGGTGCGCGAGGCGGTGATCGCGCTCGACAGCGAAGGCTGGGTGACGCTGCGGCCGCACCTGGGGGTGTTCGTCAACGGTCTGGACGAGTACTCGGTGCGGGACCATTACGAGCTCGTCGGCCTGGTGTACGGCATGGTCGCCCGGCGGGTCAGCGAGCGCGGCTCGGAAGACGGGATGAGCACGCTCGAGGACATTCACCGGCGGCTGCAGTCCGCGGTCGACCCGGACGAGTTCAGTGAGCTGAACGTGACGTTCGTCCGGCACCTGATCCGGATGACGCGATCCCGCCGGATCAACGCGGTGTTCCGGGTGATGACCACGGCGATCGTCCCGGGGCCGTTCTTCGGGCACTTCCCGGATCTGATCGACACCCACAAGCGCGGCATCCAGACGGTGTTCGATGCCGTGCGCGCCGGCGACGGAGCCGGGGCCGAGCGAGCGTTCGTCGACCTGCTGCGGGTCGAGACCGAGAGCGTGGTAGCGCTGCTGGCCAGCCGGGGACTGCTGACCGATCCCGTCGGCTGACCGGGGCCTGGCCCTGCAAGGCACGCGTTGTTGCAGGTCATCGGCGATTGCAACGTAGTCCCCGCGGTAGGTTCGCGGCTACCGTGAGCCCATGCACCCGCACGGGCACCGACCGATCGACCACCGGTTCTGGCACCGGGTTCGTCCGCACTCCCACGACAGCGCGGACAAGGTCGACGCCGCGCTGGAGTCCTCCCGGGACGGTCTGCGCGCGCTCTGGATCTCGCTGCTCGTTCTCGGAGCCACGGCCGCGGCGCAGGCGGCCGTCGTCGTGGTGTCCGGGTCGGTGGCGCTCCTCGGCGACACGCTCCACAACGTCGCCGACGCGCTGACCGCGGTGCCGCTGGGCATCGCGTTCCTGCTCGGACGGCGGGCCGCGACCCGACGCTTCACCTACGGTTTCGGCCGCGCGGAGGACCTCGCCGGACTGGCCGTCGTGCTCACGATCGCCGCCTCCGCGCTGCTGGCCGGGTGGACGGCCGTCGACCGGCTGCTGCGCCCCGCGCCGATGACGCACCTCGGTGCGGTGGCCGTCGCCGGGTTGCTCGGCTTCCTCGGCAACGAGGCCGTCGCGCGCTACCGGATCCGGGTCGGGCGGCGGATCGGCTCGGCGGCGCTGGTGGCGGACGGGCTGCACGCCCGCACCGACGGCTTCACCTCGCTGGCCGTGCTGGCCGCCGCGGGTGGCGCCGGGCTCGGTTGGAGCTGGGCCGACCCGGTGGTCGGGTTGGTCATCACCGCGGCGATCGTCCTCGTCCTCAAGGACGCGGCGAAGGAGGTGTTCGCCCGGCTGCTGGACGCGGTCGATCCCGCGCTCGTCGATACCGCGGAGGCCACGCTGCGCGGCGTGCCCGGCGTCCGGGGTGTCGCGGCGGTGCGGCTGCGGTGGATCGGTCACCGGCTGCACGCCGAGGCCGAGATCGTCGCCGACGCCGACCTCTCCCTGCAGGCCGCGCACGGCATCGCCGCGTGCGCCGAGCACCGTCTCACCCACGTGATCCCGCACCTGGTCGGCGCCACTGTGCACGTCGACCCGGCCAGCCACCCGGGCGCCGAGCACCACGCGGAGCTCGCGCACCCGATCGGCTGAACCGTCTCACGCACCGGGCCGGACGAGACCGGTCTCGTAGGCGAGGATCACCAGCTGCGCGCGGTCGTGGGCGCCGAGCTTGGTCATCGCCCGGTTGATGTGGGTCTTGACGGTGTGTGGGCTGACGACGAGGTGGTCCGCGATGTCGTCGTTGGACAGGCCGGTGGCCACCAGCCCGAGCACCTCCCGTTCGCGATCGGTCAGCGCTGCCAGGCGTCCGTCGGTGCAGGCCGCGTCCCGGCCGGGCTGCCGGAGGAACCGGGTGATCAACGCCTGGGCGGCGGCGGGGGAGAGCAGCGCGTCGCCGCGGTGCACCGTGCGGATCGCGTCGAGGAGTTCGTCGACCTCGGCGTTCTTCCCGAGGAAGCCACCGGCGGTCTGCTGGGCCGCGCTGTTCGTCGCGGTCGGGCTACGCGTGGGCGTCCGCCGCGACGTGTCCTGAGGCGCCCGGTCGACGTGGGGGGACCGTCACGTCGGCCAGGTCGGTGAACGGCAGCGGGCAGCACGGGCTCTCCGCGCAGGCCGCCAGGTCGTCGCAGCCGGCGTCCACCGCCTCGACCAGCGCGGCGCGGATCGTCTGGAGGTCGGCCAGCCGGGTGTCGATCTCCGCGAGCTTGGTCCGTGCGCGTGCCTGCAGCCCCGCGTCGGTGCGGTGCCGGTGTCGTCCGGCTTCCAGCAGGTCGGCGATCTCCTCCAGGGTGAAACCGAGTCGTTGAGCCGCCTTGATGATCCGGAGCACGGTCACCGCCTCGGCCGGGTAGAGACGGTGACCACCCGGCGAGCGAACGGGTTCGGCCAGCAGGCCCCGTCGCTCGTAGTAGCGCAGCGTCTGGGTGTTCACCCCGGCCGCAGCGGCGACCTGGCTGGTGCGTAGCCCGCTGCTCATCCGGCTACCGCCGTCGCGCGGGCTGCCAAGGCGTCTGTGCTCATGGCTCAACCCTAAGCCTGTACCTAGGTACCGGATGCAAGCCCGTTGGCGATCGCGTCCGACGCGACCGGTCTCCGGCCGTCACCGACTGGTCAGGAATCGAGAAGCACCGTGGCTACCGCCCTCCTTACTGTTCAGGAAGACACCGCAACACCGCAGGCCAAGCGGCCGCGGCCGAGGGAACGGAGCCCGCAATGACCACGAAGATGTCGACCACCGAGCCGGACGGTTTCAGCGCCGAGGAGCGCGCCGCAATGAAGGAGCGCGCCGCCGAGCTGCGCGCCGAGGGCAAGAAGGGTGCGAAGAAGGCCGAAGGGCTGGAGGCGCTCCTCGAGAAGATCGCGAGCATGGCGCCGGACGACCGGGCGCTCGCCGAGCGCGTTCACGTGACGGTGACCGCGACCGCCCCCGACTTGATGCCGAAGACCTACTACGGCATGCCCGCCTACGCGAACGCGGACGGCAAGATCGTCGTCTTCTTCCAGGACTCGGGGAAGTTCAACTACCGCTACTCGACGCTGGGCTTCCAGGACGCGGCGAACCTCGACGACGGCGACATGTGGGCGACCTCCTTCGCGCTGCTCGCGTGGAGCCCTCAGGTGGAGAAGAAGGTCGTCGAGCTGGTGCGGGCCGCGATCTCCTGACCGATGCGAAGACCGGTGCGGGCGCCATGGTCGAGGGCGCTGCACCGGGGAAGGCGATGGCGGCTCGAGAGGGAAGTCTCGAGCGGTCCGCGAGCCGAGTGCTCCGCCGTGAGGCCCCTTCGTCGGCTCCGAATGTGACACCTGCTGGACGTCGTTGGCGACGCGATTGATCAGCGACGGCGTCCCGAAGGAGCCGACTTCCCGGGCGGAGAACGCCTGGACGCGGTGGAAGACGGCGGCGCGCAGGTCCCGACCGAGGCCCAGCACGAGCCTCGCGGCGAAGTACACGGCTACTGCCTGAGCGACCAGCTGGCCAACGCTCACGGCGAGCATGAGACTTCCGACCCGCATGATGTACGCCGTGTCGCCGCGGACGACGCCGCGATCGATGATGTCCGCGTTGAGCGTCGGGAGGTAGAGCGACGCGAGGGTCTGGAGGAGCTGGAGCAGGGTGACAGCGCCAGCGTGCGGCGGTAGGGCCGCACGTACTCCCGGAGGAGCGTGATCAGCATCCGCCGGCCACCGGCGCGACGCGGTCGAGCGCGCGCTCCACGAAGGGCGTGAACGGCGGGTCGCCCTCGGCGCGCAGCCAGTACTCGCTCGCCACCCGGAGGGCCACGGCGTACGTCCCGGCGATCAGCCGCGGGGTGAAGTCGTGGGACAGGTCGGCGCCGGTGCGTTCGGCGATGATCTCGGCGAGCGACACCTCGACCTGGTTGAGGCTCCGGAGGTACTCCGTGCGCATCGCGGGCGACGCGCCGATCTGGCGGATCAGATCCTTGGTCTGCTCGATCACGATGGCCTGATCGAGCACGAGGGCGCGCAACGCGACGTCGACCGGTTCGTCGGCGGGGCGGGCCCGGAGCGCGGCGGCGAGCCGGACCACGTGGTCGACCCGAGGTGCCCAGATCGCCTCTTCGCGGCTGGAGAAGTAGTTGTTGAACGTGCGCGCGGAGATCCCGGCCGCGGCCACGATGTCGTCCACCCGGACGTTCTCCGGGCCGTGCTCCAGGGCGAGGCGAAGGGCGGCGTTGCCGATCGCCTCGCGCGTCGCCTGCTTCTTCCGCTCACGCAGACCGGTGCGCTCTTGAGTCACAGCGACTACCGTACGGAAAAGTTGCCGATCCGCAAGATTGCGGATCGGCAGGAATTTGGTCGGGGCAACGAACGGCAACCGGTTGTCCCGCCGGGCCGCCGCGGAGCTAATGGCGGGAACAACGACACGAGGAGGACGTCGGGTGCTTCGCCCTCAGGACAACGGCAGCCGAGAACGGAAGTCCCTCAACGGGCTGTGGAGCTTCGTGCTCGACCCGGACGGCCGCGGCCGCACCGACCGCTGGTTCGCCGGTCCGCTGGCCGGAGCGCGTCAGATGGCGGTGCCGGCCAGCTACAACGACATCACCACCGACGCGGGCGTCCGCGACCACGTCGGCGTCGCCTGGTACCAGCTGACGACCTACGTGCCGCGCGGCTGGGGCGGCCGGCGGATCGTGCTGAACGTCGAGGCCGCCACCCATCGGGCCACGGTCTGGGTGGACGAGACCGAGGTGGTCGCGCACGAGGGCGGCTACACGCCGTTCGAGGCCGACCTGACCGAGCACGTGACCCCGGGCGAGCGGATCCGGATCACGATCGCGGTCGACAACACGCTGACGTTCCGGACGATCCCGCCGGGCATCGTCGAGGACACCCCGCACGGTAAGAAGCAGAAGTACTGGCACGACTTCTTCAACTACGCCGGCCTGCACCGCAGCGTCTGGCTGCACGCGACCGGCCCGGAGCACCTGACCGACGTCACGGTGGTCACGGGCCTGGACGGTGGCACCGGCACGGTCGAGTACACGGTCGAGTCGACCGGCGGTGCCCGGGTCGCGGTGATCCTGCGCGACGCGGACGGCAACCCGGTCGCGGAGGGCGACGGGGCGCGCGGCACGCTGGTCGTCCCCGACGTGCACCCCTGGGCGCCGGGCGACGGTTACCTCTACGAACTGGACGTCCAGCTCTTCGATGCGGCGGGCACGGTCCTCGACCGGTACCTCCAGAACGTCGGCGTCCGCACGGTGGCGGTGAGCGGCACCCGGTTCCTTCTCAACGGCGAGCCGTTCTACTTCACCGGCTTCGGCATGCACGAGGACCACACAGTGCTCGGCAAGGGACACAACGACGCGCTGATGCTGCACGACTTCGAACTGCTGGACTGGATCGGCGCGAACTCGTTCCGCACCTCGCACTACCCGTACTCGCAGGACGTCCTGGACTACGCCGACCGGCGGGGGATCGTCGTCATCGACGAGACCGCCGCGGTGGGCCTCAACATGAGCGTCGGCGGCGGCATGTTCGGCGCCCAGGGCTACCCGACCTACAGCGCGGACACGGTCAACGACGAGACGCAGCGGGTGCACGCCCAGGCGATCCGCGAGCTCGTCGCCCGGGACAAGAACCACCCCAGCGTCGTGCTGTGGTCGATCGCGAACGAGCCGGAGTCCGAGACCGAAGCCGGCGAGGAGTACTTCCGCCCGCTGTTCGAGCTCACCCGCGAGCTCGACCCGACCCGCCCGGTCGGCTTCGTGAACATGATGATGGCTTACTACCCGCGGTGCCGGGTCTCCCAATTCGCCGACGTGCTGATGCTCAACCGCTACTACGGCTGGTACGTCGCGACCGGCGATCTCGCGGCCGCCGAGGAGATGTGGGAGAACGAGCTGCGCGGCTGGGCAGCGGAGAACAAGCCGATCCTCATCACCGAGTACGGTGCCGACACCTACCCCGGCCTGCGGTCGCTGACCGCCGAGCCGTGGTCGGAGGAGTACCAGACGGCGTACCTGGAGATGAACCACCGGCTCTTCGACCGGATCGATGCGGTGGTCGGTGAGCACGTGTGGAACTTCGCCGACTTCACCACGACCTCCGGCATCGTGCGGGTCGGCGGCAACAAGAAGGGCGTCTTCACCCGGGACCGCAAGCCCAAGGCCGCGGCCTACGCGCTGCGCGAGCGGTGGAAGGGCAAGCGCCCGTGAGCGCCCCCGGCGACCTGCGGATCGACTCCGGCGGGGACGAGTTCCCGGTCAGCGGCCCGAGCCCGCGGCTGAGCTGGACGCTGCCCGCGGGCTGGGCCGCGCAGCACGGCTACGAGCTGGAAGACGTCCGCCTTTCCCGGCTCGGTCACCGCGAGCACCGGCAGGCACCGGTACGTCGAGTGGCCGTGGCCAACCACTGGCGAGCCGGCAGGCCGTGCGGTGAAGGGTCCGGATCACCGGTCCCTCCGGGACGTCGGCCTGGTCGGCCTGGTCGCAGTTCGAGGTCGGGCTGCTCGACCGGGACTGGTCGGCCCGGTGGATCTCGCCGGTCGAGCTCTCGGACGAGACGCCGCGACCGGCGTACACACTGTCGACGACGTTCCGCTCACGAGGCACGGTCACGCACGCTCGCTTGTACGCCACCGCACTCGGTGTGTACGAAGCGTTCGTGAACGGGGTGCGGGCGGGCACCGCGGAGCTGTCGCCGGGGTCGACGTCGTATACCGCGACGCTCTACGCACAGGCGTCGGACGTGACCGCGGCACTGGCCGACGGCGAGAACACGCTCGAGGTCGTCCTCTCCGACGGGTGGTTCCGCGGACTCACGGGCGCGCATCGGGAACCGGCGACCTGGGGGACCCGGACAGCCGCGCGGCTGGAGCTGTATCTCCGGTATACCGACGGCAGCACGCAGGTCGTCCGCAGCGGCCCGGGGTGGACGTCGTCGACCGGACCGATCCGGCGCGCCGACCGGATGGACGGGCAGACCACCGACTTCACCGCTGCGCCCTCACCGGCGACGCCGGTGCTGGTCGATGCGGTGACCGCGCCGCCGATCGAGTGGACGCCCGCTCCGCCGGTGCGGCGGGTCGCACAACTGCCCGCACGGACGGTCCGCACGCTGGACACCGGCGCGTACGTCGTCGATTTCGACCGCGACGAGGTGATCTCCGACGGCGTCCCCGGGCGGGCGTTCGAGCCGCGGCACACCACCGCCGCGCGCCTCTACGACGTCGCCGGGTTCACCGACAAGTGGCTCCGGTCGGTCCGCGACGACCAGCTCGACGACGGCCGGATCTGCAACATCTCTCCGGACGCCAAGCGCCTGAAGGTCAACCGCGAGCCGCTCTCGGACCTGCTCACCGGGTCGGCCGGCTGGGGCGACGCGATCGTCCTCGTCACGTGGGTCATGTACGAGACGTACGGCGACCGCCGGGTGCTCACCGAGAACTGGGACGCGATGGTGCGGTGGGTGGAGTTCGCGCTGCACTCCGCGCGCTCGGCCCGGCATCCGTCCCGAGTGGAGCGGTCGCCGGAGCCCGAGGAGCACGAGGCGTTCCTCTGGGACGGGTCCTTCCACTGGGGCGAGTGGCTCGAACCGCGACCCCGGAACGCCGACGGCACGCAGGCCGCCCCGGTGTGGGAGGACGGTGCGGCGTGGTTCGGCGCGGACAAGAGCGAGGTCGCAACGGCCTACCTCTACCGCTCGACCCGGACGCTGTCGGCGATCGCCGACCTGCTGGACCGCCCCGAGGACGCGACCCGCTACCGCGAGGTCGCCGAGCGGGTGCGCGACGCGTGGCGACGCGAGTTCCTCGACGACGCCGGGCGCACCACCGGACACACGCAGGCCGGATACGTCCGTGCGCTGTCGTTCGCGCTGATCCCCGACGCGCTGTGGGATCGGGCGGCGCAGCACCTCGTCGCGACTCTGGTGTTCCCCGGCGGCCACACGGTCCGCACCGGCCCGGGTCACGTCACCGAACGCCGGCCTGTCTTCGTCCCGCACGGCTGAACCGAGGAAGCACGACCGCTCAGCGAGTACGCCCTTCACGGACCATCTCGACGGTCTTGGCGATCCGGTCGTCGCGGGTCGCGGGTCGCTTGGCCTCGGTGACCCACCGCACGAACTCCTTGCGGTGGGTGTACGCGAGCCCGGTGAACGCCGCCTCGACGGCCGGGTCGGCAGCGAGCGCCGCGGCCAGGTCGTCCGGGATCTCGACGGTCCGGTCGGCGGCGTCCGGCGCGATCTCCACGTCGTAACGGGTGCCGATCTCCACGCCCGCCTGAGCCCGCGCGGCCTTGGCCAGGCCGATCATGTTCTCGCCGCCCATCCGGGCGAGCCGGAGCGCGAGCGTCACGCCGTTGACCGTGACGCGCACCGGAAACGCCTTCCTCCCGCCCCCGAGCGCGGCCGCCTGCTCGTCGGTGAGCACGAAGGCCCCGGCCGGTCCGCGGGGCTCCAGCGTCGCGGTCACCCGCAGCGTCTGCTCCATGAAGGCACGCTAACGCAGATCCCGCGCGCGAGGGTGGAGGTACCCGATCCGACGTCGACGGCCGATCGGGTCGACCGATGCCGGCCTCAGGCGGCAACCTTGAATGAGGTTTTGAACGTTATTCAACGTCCTGTCTCCGGTGCCGGAATTCAATTTGACTAATTTCCCGACTGAATCCATCTGGCGAGGTCGAAGACTAACGGGGAACCCCATAGAGTTCGTATTCTTGACCGACCGCGAACGATCTCACTCGGTCGTAACCGCCGCCGTCGATTAGGGACAATCAGAATGGGCAGCCTCGGAACAACTGACATCGCTGATCCGCCGGCGGCCCGGCCGGCGCTCGACTGGCCGACGACCGCACCACCGGCGCCACAGCCGGCGACGAAACGCTCGTCCCGCCGTCCCCAGCTCGTCAGTGCCCTGGTGGGCCTGCTCGTCGGCGCGCTCGTCGTCGGGGGCATCTGGCTGGCCGGGGCCCTGCGCACCGAGCCGGCGGTGGGTCCGAGCGCGGATGCCGCCATGGCTTGCGCGATCCTGGAGCGCCTCCCCGAATTCACCGCAGGCAGCCTGGGTTCGTCCAATAGCGCCAGGCTCTACGCCGCCAGCGAGCTCAGCGCCGCGGCCGCTACCGCGGACCAGCGATATCGCGGACTCGCCGACGCGACCAGGCGGGCGTCGCTGTCCAGCTCGGACCTCGACGCCGATTCGGTCAACCGTCAGGTGAGCGTTGCGCTGACCGAGTGCCGGGGCTGAGTTCCGCTCGCACGCCGGACGCGTCAGCGAGCGTCGGCCTGCTTGCGCGCGAGGACGAGCTGCCACCGTGGGCTGCCGTCGCCGTACCGACCGGGCGCGGTCAACGCGACGGCGGTTGCGGTGAAGCCGGCTGCCGTCAGATCGGCGTGCACCGCAGGCAGCCGGTTGGTGCGGTAGTACATGACGAACGGCGGGCGCCAGACGGCGTTCCGCACCCGCATGGTCAGGTCGAACCCGAGCGTGGCCCAGTACCACCGCGACGTGACGGGGGGCACCGCGTCGACCGGGAAGGCGAAGAGCCCGCCGGGTCGTAGCGCGCGGTACACCCCCTCGAAGATGGCCGGCCGTTCGGCGGGCAGGAAGTGCCCGAGCGCTCCGAACGTCACCGCGAGGTCGAACGCCTCGGCGAACGGCAGCGCTCGGGCGTCGGCCCGCACCCAGGTGGTGTCCGGATGATCGCTGCGCGCCTGGTCGAGCATGCCCGCGCTGAAGTCGACGCCGGTGATCCGACCTCGGCACAGGGCGTCGAGGACCAGCACGCCGGCGCCGGTGCCGCAGCACACGTCCAGACCTCGGTCGAACGGCCCGAGGTCGGCGAGCACCTCGACGGCCGCATCGAGAACGCCCTCCGGGGTGCGGAACGGCGTGTGGTCGAACTTCGGGGCGAGGAGGTCGTAGCCGCGTTCGACGGAGGAGAGCGCCTGGACGCACAGCTCATGCAGGGACGGGCCGTGGGGCGAGAACACCTGATCGAGGGTATCCGTACGGAGGGCAGGCGGACACCGTCGCTCAGGTTCGGCGAGCCGGTGAGCCCGGCTCGCCGTCGGCCTGTTCGCTGTTGCGCAAGGACCGCTCGATGGTCCCGGCCAGGGCGACGAAGGTCTCGATCTGGCCGGGCTCCAGCGCGCGCGTGGAGAGTTCCTCCAGGCGCGCCCACATGCGCTCCAGGGGTTCCCGCATCGCTCGGCCTTTGTCGGTGAGGTAGACCAGCAGGACCCGCCGGTCGTGGGCGGCGGCCTCGCGGCGCAGCAGCCCGGCGTCCTCCATGCGCCGCAGGGACTTCGACACGGTGGAGTGGTCGAGCCCGACGCTCGCGAGCAGCTGCGACTGGCTCTGCCCGTCGCGCTCCATCAGCTGCATCAGCAGGAGCTCCTGGCCGGGGTGCAGGTCCAGTTCGCGCAGCATGGCCCCGGCCAGCCCGCGGTGGGTCCGGGCCAGCGCGAAGACGGCGAAGCTGAGCGGCCCGGTACGGACGGTGAGGCCGGGGCTGTCCGGGGCCGGGGCACGGCTGGCCGGGGTCGCGTCGGACGTCGTCACGAAGTCTCCAGGCGTGGGTAGTCGGTGTAACCGCGGTGATCACCGCCGTAGAAGGTAGCGCGGTCGGGGGTGTTGAGCGGCGCACCGGTGCGGAGCCGCTCGGGCAGGTCGGGATTGGCCAGCGCCATCCCGCCGACCGAGACGAGGTCGGCCAGGCCGGTCTCGATGTCCGCGGCGCGAGTGGTGATGTCGGCCCCTCCGCGGTTGAGGACGACGGTTCCCGGCCAGGCGGCACGCAGCGCGCGGGCCAGGGCCTCGTCGCCGCCGTGCACCAGGTGCAGGTACGCCAGATCGAGGGGGGCCAGGGCGGAGAGCAGCGCGCGGTACACCTCACCGGCGCTGCTCTCGGCGATGTCGTTGAACGGGTTGCCCGGGGCGATCCGGATGCCGGTGCGGGCGGCGCCGATCTGGTCGGCGACGGCCTCCGCGACCTCGACGGCGAACCGGATGCGTCCCGTTGTCGAGCCGCCGTACTCGTCGGTGCGCTGGTTGGCGTTGTCGGACAGGAACTGGTGGACGAGGTAGCCGTTGGCCGCGTGGATCTCCACACCGTCGACCCCGGCCTCGATCGCGGCGGCCGCCGCGAGCCGGAAGTCCTCGACGGTGGCCTGGATCTCCGGCACGCTCAGCGCCCGCGGGACCGGCATCGGCTGCGGGCCGGAGGCGGTGAACATCAGGCCCGCCGGTGCCACCGCCGACGGCGCGACGGGCTGGCGCCCGTGCGGGGTGTTGGTCGGGTGGGAGATCCGCCCCACGTGCATGAGCTGCAGGAACAGGTGTCCGCCCGCGGCGTGGACCGCGTCGCTGACCCGCCGCCACCCGGCGACCTGATCCGGCGTGTGAATGCCGGGGGTGAGCAGGTACCCCTGCCCGTCGGGCGACGGCTGGGTGCCCTCGGTGACGAGCAGGCCCAGCGACGCGCGCTGTGCGTAGTAGGTGGCGGTCAGCTCCGTCGGAACTCCCTCGGGGGTGGCCCGTGACCGGGTCATCGGTGCCATCACCAGCCGGTGCTGCAGCTTCAGGTCACCGGCGGCGGTCGGGCTCCAGAGTGCGGTGGTCATCGTCGTCTCCTTCGGTTCGTGCTGGTCGCTGATGACGACGCAACCGTGCCACCGAATATGTGGCTAGCCAACTATCTATGAGCGACGCCACAAAAGGTGGCCAGCCACATAATCGCGGAGTAGACACGTGGCTAGCCACACACCACGAGGGGCCGGCCATGAACGACTTCAACCAGCGCGTCATCGCGGAGTTCCGCGCGAACCACGGCCGCGTCGTACGCGCGGCGGGATTCGGCAGCAGCCTGGTGGTGCTGCACACCGTCGGCGCGCGCAGCGGCGAAGAGCGCATCAATCCCGCGCTGGCCCGTCGCGACGGAGACGACTGGCTGATCGCCGCGTCGGCGGCCGGAGCCCGGCAGCACCCCGCCTGGTTCGTCAACCTGCGCGCACATCCGGATACGACGATCGAGACCGGTGCGGGGACGGTCGCCGTCACCGCCGAGGAGCTCGCCGGCGAGGAGTACGCCGACGCTTGGCGCGGCTTCGTCGCCCAGAGCCCGGCGTTCGCCGCGTACCAGGAATGCGCCGACCGCCGGCGCATTCCAGTCGTGCGCCTGCGTCGCCGGAACAGCCCCGGGCGTCTCCCGCGCTGAGCAGCGCCGGTTTCGCCCAGCGCGGATCCGCTGAGAGCGTAGGTGGGCGGGAGCCTCCTCCCGCCCGCCTACGTTCGCGGTATGACGGTCATCGAACTGCTGCCGACCCTCCACATGGTCGAGTTCCCGGTCGGGCATGCCTACCTCTGGATCGGCTCCGACGGCGTGACGGTCGTCGACTCGGGTCGCGCCGGATCGGCGCCGGCGATCGCCGCGGCGATCAGGAGCCTCGGCCACGAACCGTCCGACGTTCGTCGTCTCCTGCTGACCCACCACCACGAGGATCACGTCGGCTCGGCCCCTGACATCGTCACCTGGGGCGACGTGACGGTCTACGCCCACCGCGCCGACGCCCCGGTCATCCGCGGCGAACAGCCGGGCCTGCTCCCTCGACTCGCGGACTGGGAGCGCCCGCTCTACGAGCAGGTGACCAGTGGACTACCGCCCGGTGGGCCCGCGCCCGTCGCGGTCGACCACGAACTCGAGGACGGGGAGACCGTGGACCTCGGTGGCAGCGTGGCCACCGCCGTCGCAGTACCCGGACACACCCTCGGCAGCGTCGCGTTCTACCTCCCGGAGTCGCGCGTCCTGTTCACCGGCGACACCATCGCGCGCGTTCCCGACGGTCGAGTGATGCTCGGTGTGTTCAACGTCGACCCGCAGCAAGCCGTCGCGTCCCTCGCCCGCCAGGCGAGGCTCGACGTCGACCTCGCCTGCTTCGGCCACGGAGCCCCACTGACCGAGAACGCCACGGCCACGCTGCGTTCCGTGGCGGCGGCGAGCTGACCGGCGCGCGGCCAGGCACGAGCCCGGGGTTGACCCTCTCACGGTGAGAGGGTTCAACCTGGGGGAGACCTCGGCCCCGACCTGTTCAGGAAGCGTGATGATCCTCGAGGGTGTGGCGTACCCCGCCGGCCAGCACTGCGAGACCACGGCGCTCGGCGCCCTGCTGTGCCACGACGGCCTCGACCTGTCCGAACCGATGCTGTTCGGCCTCGGCGAAGGCCTGGGCTTCGTCTACTGGGACGCGAAGTACCTGGACGTCCCGTTCCTCGGCGGCCGGAGCAAGCCGACCACGATCGTCCGCACCCTGGCCGGCCGGCTCGGGCTGGACCTGCGCGTCGAGGAGACCACCTCGCCCCGCAAGGCCTGGCACAACGTCGCTGCCGCACTCGACGCCGGACGGCCGGTCGGCCTCCAGCTGGACTCCTATCACCTGGACTACTTCACCACCAAGGTCCACTTCGGGGGCCATGTCGTCGCGCTCTACGGCTACGACGAGACCCACGCCTACCTGATCGACACCGCCCAGCAGGGCGGCGCCGTGACCACCACCCTGGAGAGCCTGGAACGAGCCCGCAGCGAACGCGGGCCGATGACCGCCCGGAACCTCTCGTTCACCGTCGCCGCCCCGACCACCCGGCCCGACCTGAGCGACGCCGTCCGGGCAGCCATCCGCAGCAACGCGGACACCTTCCTCCACCCACCCATCGCCAACCTCGGCTACCGCGGCATCGACAAGGCCTCCCGACAGGTGACGACGTGGCTCACCCGATCGAGCGACCCGTCCCGTGACCTTCCGCTCGCCGCGATGCTGATGGAGCGGGGCGGCACCGGTGGCGCACTGTTCCGCGTCCTGTACCGCGACTTCCTCGCCGAGTGCCGCACTCTCGTCGACGACGACCACCTCCACCGCGGTCACCAGCTGTACGCCGAGATCGCTCCACTCTGGACCGAGGTCGCCCAGCAGATCACGAGCGCCGGCGAGACCGGCGATCCGGACCACCTCACCCGCGCCTCGGAGATCCTCGCCGACCTCGCGGAGAAGGAACGCGAGGCCATGCAGACGCTGGCCGGCATCCGTCCCGAGTAGCCACCCGAACGCGTCAGGTGCGCGCGCCCTCACCGACGGCCTGGTCGAGTGCGGCCACCAGCTCCCCGTCGGCCGCGAGCGCCGGGTCGAACAACGCCAAGACGTCGCGCGGCGCGGCGGCCGCGGCGAACGGGGCGGCGCCCGCGTCGCGGACCGGGGCGCCGACGCCGTGGAGGTGGCGGATCCAGGCCGCGAGGATCCGGATCGCCCCGGCGGGCGTCCGCCTGGCCGCGCGGGCGGCCCGGACGACCGGCAGCACCCGCACCGGGAGCTTCTGCGAGCCGTCGGTGGCGATCTGCGCGAGCTGGTGCTGGATGCGCGGGTTGCTCCAGCGTTCCAGCAGCGCTCCGCGGTACGCGGTGATCTCGGTCGGGGAGAGCGGGAGGTAGATCGCGGCCTCGTCCCACCACTCGCTCAGCCAGCGCCGGCACACCGGGTCGGCGACCGCCTCGGCGACGGTGCGATGGCCGAGTGCGCTGCCCGCGTGGGCCAGCAGCGAGTGCCCGCCGTTGAGCAGCCAGAGTTTCCGCTGCTCGTGCGGCTCCACGTCGGCGACGAACCGGGCGCCGGCGTCCTCCCAGTGCGGGCGTCCGGCGGGGAAGTCCCCGCTGAGCACCCACTCGGTGAACGGCTCGGTGAAGACCGGCGCGGCGTCCGGCACCCCGGTGAGCCGCTCCACGACGTCGAGATCGGAGGCGGTCGTGGCCGGGGTGATCCGGTCGACCATCGTCGTTCCGAACGCGACGGAGTCGGCGATCCATGCGGCGAGCGCCGGGTCGGCCAGCTCGGTGACCACCTGGCGGACCACCGCGCCGTTCGCGGGGAGGTTGTCACAGGGCACGATCGCGAGCGGCCCGCCACCGGCCGCACGCCGGGCGGCGAGTCCGGCGACGAGGCGCTCGGGGACTCCTGAGCCGCGCAGGTACGCCGCCTCGGTCACGGTCAGCGTCACGACTGCGAGCTCCGGTCGCCGCCAGGCGTCCAGCCAGGCACCGGTATCGGTGCCGGCGTGGGCGGCGACGACCGAGCCGACGACCGTGGCGGTGTCGCCCTCGGGCCACCGCTTGACCAGCGTGTAGAGGCCGTCCTGCGCGGTGAGCGCCGCGGCCAGCCCGGGGGAGCGTCCGGTGAACGCGGTGATGCCCCACTGGTCGGCGTCGGGTGCGGCTGCGGTGTACCAGGCCTGGTGGGCGCGGAAGAAGTTGCCGAGCCCGAGGTGCAGGATCCGTGGCGCGGGCGGCGGTCCGGTGCGCCTCACAGCTTGAAGACCTTTCGGGGCTGGTCGACGACGAGCGCCCGGAGCGTGTCGGCCGCCTCCTCCTCGTCGAGCCGGTGGGCGGCCACCAGACCGGCGAGGTGGGCAGCGTCCAGCCGGCGGGCCATGTCGTGACGGGCCGGGATCGAGCAGAACGCGCGGGTGTCGTCGATGAAGCCGGACAGGCGGGTGAAGCCGGCGATCTCGGTGACCGACTCCTGGAATGACCGGATCGCGCCGGGGTTGTCGAGGAACCACCAGGGAACGCCGGCGTAGACCGACGGGTAGAAGCCCGCCAGCGGCGCGATCTCCCGGCTGAACACGGTGGCGTCCACGGTGAACAGCACCAGGTGGAGGTTCGGGTGCGTCCCGAACCGGGCCAGCAGCGGCTGCAGCGCCCGGGTGAACTCCACCGCGGTCGGGATGTCGTGGCCGCTGTCCGGGCCGAACGCCGCCAGCGTGCCGGGGTGGTGGTTGCGGCGGATGCCCGGGTGGAGCGTCAGAACCAGACCGTCGTCGCACGACATGCGTGCCATCTCGAACATCATGTGCCGGCGGAACGCGGTGGCGCCCTCCGGGCGCAGCGTGCCGGCGAGCGCGTCCGCGTAGAGGCGTTCGGCCTCGGTGTCGTCGAGCGGTTCGGCGATCGCGTCGGCGTGGCTGTGGTCCGCCGAGACGGCGCCGTGCTCCAGGAACGTCTGCCGACGGGCCTCCAGCGCCGCGACGTAGCCCTTGTACGAGCCCACGTCGGCATCGGCGGCCACGCCGAGCCGCTCCACCGCGTCGCGCCACCCGGGCTGCGCGGGCTCGAGGTAGCGGTCGGGACGGAACGTGGGCACGACCCGCGTGCCGAGACCGGCGAGTGCGGCGTGGTGCTCCAGCGCGTCGGCCGGATCGTCGGTGGTCGCGAGGAACTCGATACCGAACCGCTCCAGCAGCGCCCGTGGCCGGTGCGACGGCTGCGTCAGCTGGGCGCCGATCGTGTCGTAGAGCGCGTCCGCGGTGGCGGCACTCGGCCGTTCGCGCACGTCGAAGACGTCGGCGAGCTCGCTCTCCAGCCAGTACCGCACCGGGGTGCCGCGGAAGAGGTGCCAGTGGCTGCAGAGCAGCCGCCAGGCGTGCCGCGCACGGTCGCCGGGCAGCGGCGGCGCTCCGACGCCGAGCTCGGCCAGCCCGATCCCGGCGCTGTGCAGGATCCGGGTCACGTAGTGGTCCGGCTGGACGAACAGCGCCGTGGCGTGCGGGAACGGCGTGTCCTCTGCGAGCATCCGCGGGTCGACGTGCCCGTGCGGGGAGACGATCGGTGCATACCGCACCGCCTCGTACAGGCGGCGCGCGATGCCGCGCACGCCCGGGTCAGCGGGGAATAGCCGATCGGGGTGCACCGCCAGCGGCGCTGCTCCGGTCGGCGAAATCGGTGTCGCCATGGCCGGGAGCGTCGACCGGCGCGGCGCGGGCCGACAAGAGGTTGCCAGTCGTTGCTTGGCGGTCTTGCCCAGAGCGGCGGGCGCGCGCATGGTGCCTGCATGGTCACTTCTCTCCAGGCGCAGGGCGTGGCGAGCATCGGCGGCCCCGGCCAGGTGCTCGACGACGCCACCGTCCGCCGGTTCGTCCGTGCGCGCCTCGCCGCGGAGGATCTGGACGGGCGCAGCGTCTGCGTGCTCGTCCCGGACGCCACCCGCAGCTGTCCGCTGCCGCTCCTGCTCTCCGCCGTGCACGACGCGCTGGACGGCCGGGCCACGAACGTCACCGTGCTGATCGCGCTCGGTACCCACGCGCCGATGACCGGCGACGGCCTGCGGAAACACCTCGGCGGGGTGTACTCGGCGCGCAACCACGAGTGGGATAATCCGGAAGCCCTCGTCCGTCTGGGATCCGTGTCCCCCGACCGCGTCGCCGAGCTCTCCGAGGGCCGTCTGCGCGAATCCGTCGACGTCGTCGTCAACCGCGCGGTCGTCGAGCACGACGTGTGCCTGGTCGTCGGGCCGGTGTTCCCGCACGAGGTGGTCGGGTTCTCCGGCGGCAACAAGTACTTCTTCCCGGGCGTGGCCGGGCCGGAGATCATCGACTTCTCGCACTGGCTCGGCGCGCTGATCACCAGCGCCGAGATCATCGGTACTCGCGGGATCACGCCGGTGCGGGCCCTGATCGACCAGGCCGCGGCGCTGATCCCCAGTCGTCGGCTGGCGCTGACCCTGGTGGTGGAGTCCGGTACCGGCGCGCTGCACGCCGCGGCGTTCGGCCCGCCCGAGGCGGCCTGGGCGGCCGCGGCCGACGTCTCGGCCCAGGCCCACGTGCAGTACCTGGACGCACCCGTGCAGCGGGTGCTCTCGGTGGTACCGACGAAGTACGGCGACATGTGGACCGGAGCCAAGGGCTTCTACAAGGTCGAACCGATCGTCGCCGACGGTGGCCAGGTGATCGTCTACGCGCCGCACATCACGCGGATCTCGGCGATGCATCCGGAGATCGAGCGGATCGGCTACCACTGCCGCGACTACTTCGTGAAGCAGTGGGACCGCTTCGCCGGCGAGCACTGGGGCGTGCTCGCCCACTCCACCCACCTGCGCGGCGCCGGGACCTGGGACCCGGTCCGCGGCGAGCGCAACCGGGTGACGGTCACGCTCGCCACCGGCATCCCGGAGGACGTCGTGCGCGCGGCGAACCTCGACTACCTGGATCCCGCCGCGGTCGACCTCGACGCCTTCGCCGCCACCGCGGACGGGGACGGGGACACCCTCGTCGTCCCCCAGGCCGGCGAGGTCCTGTTCCGGCTGCGCTGAGCGGTCGATGCCCGCACGACCAGGCGGGCCGGCAGGCTGACCGGCTCCTGCGCCCGCGGTTGCGCACCGCGCGCGATCGCGAGCAGGTTGCGCACCGCGGTGAGGCCCATCGCGTGCAGCGGCGCGGCCACCGTCGTCAGCGGCGGCGTCACCAGGTCGGCGGCGAAGATGTTGTCGAACCCCACGACGCTGACCTCGCGGGGGATGCGGGCGCCGCGCGCGGTCAACGCGCGGATGAACCCGATCGCCATCAGGTCGTTGTAGGCGATCACCGCGCTGGTCGGGTGGTGCACGAACTCGGCGGCTGCGGCGCCCCCACCCGCCACGGTCGGCGCGAACGGGCCGATGCGGCGGGCGTGCAGCCCTAGGTCGGCGGCGCCCTCGCGGAGCGATCGCCACCGCATCCCGTCCGCCCAGGACGCCTCCGGGCCGGCCAGGTAGGTGACGCGCGAATGCCCGAGCTCGGCCAGGTGGGCGGCGGCGTGGTGCATGCCGCGCGGGTTGTCGGTGACGACGCAGGGAACGTCGGCGAGCGCGCGATTGAGCAGGACGACCGGGCGCTGCTTCGCGATCGTCCGGATCGACGAGTCGGACATCCGGGAGGTGGCGAGCACGATGCCGTCGACGGCGGAGAGTGCCCGGTCGAGCGTCTCGCGTTCCCGGGCGCCGGACTCCTGCGCGTCGGAGAGCAGCATCGTGTACCCGGCCTCCGCGGCCGCCGCCTGCGCGCCGCGGATGATCTCGTTGTGGAACGGGTTCGTGACGTCGGAGATGACCAGCGCGATCATCGACGTCTTCCCGGTCGGCAGCGCCCGGGCGATCGGGTTCGCCCGGTACCCGAGCTCGGCCGCCGCCTCGCGGATCCGGCGGGCGGTCTCCGAGTTCACGCGTCCCGGCCGGGCGAACGCGCGGGAGACGGTGGACGCGGCGACACCGGCCGCCTTCGCGACGTCGTAGATCGTCGGGGGCCGCTCCGGTGCGGTCATCGCGTCCTCCTCTCGCTGTCGGGCGGTGTCCGACGATAACCAGCGGCAAAATTTGTGGCAACCGCTTGCCAAACACCGGCCGTCCGTCGGTGAATGGGCCCATGACGGAGCTCCTCACCACCGCGGCCGTCCGGCAGCTGACGACTCTGCTCGCGGGTGTCGACCGGCTCGGCGTCGCGTTCTCCGGTGGCGTCGACTCGTCCACCCTGGTCGCGCTCGCCGCCCGCGCGCTCGGCCCCGACCGGGTGCTCGCGGTCCTCGGCGTCTCACCCAGCCTCGCGGCGGACGAACGGACGGCCGCGCACGAGGTGGCCCGTTTCGTCGGCGTCCCGGTCGTGGAGATCGAGACCCACGAGGGCGAGCGGGCCGCCTACCGGGCCAACGGTCCGGATCGGTGTTTTCACTGCAAGGACGAATTGTTCACCCGGATCGGCGCCGACGTGGTGGCCGCGCACCGGCTCGACGCGGTCGCCTACGGGGAGAACGCCGACGACGCGCGGCGCCCCGACCGCCCGGGCAGCCGGGCCGCGACCGGGCACCGGGTACTCCGGCCGCTCGCCGACGCCGGACTGGACAAGGCCGCGGTCCGTGCGATCGCCCGCGAGCTACGGCTGCCCTGCGCCGACAAGCCCGCCGCCCCCTGCCTGGCCTCCCGCATTCCGCACTACGACGAGGTGAACCCCGAGAAACTCGGGCAGATCGAGCGCGCCGAGGCAGCGCTGCGTCGGCTCGGCTTCGGTGACCTGCGGGTACGGCACCACGGCGGCGTCGCCCGGATCGAACTGCCGCCGGACGATCTCGTCCGGGCCGTGACCGAGCCGCTGCGGGGCGCGGTGCATCAGGCGGTCCTCGACGCGGGGTTCCGGTTCGCCGCCGTCGACCTCGCCGGTGTGCAGTCCGGCGCGTTCACGTTGCCACTGGTGCAGGTGGCTCGTGGCTGACCCCGCGATGCCCGCCCGGGCCGCGGACGCTCCCGGCGTGGCGGACGCTTCCGACGCGGCGGAGCTCGCCGCCTTCGCGGAACTCGACCTCGCCCGGACGGCGCGGCGCGGCTACCCCGAGGCGGTGTACTGCGAGGGCAAGACGCCCGAGCAGGTCGGCGCCATCGCCGCAGCCGTCCGGGACCGGCCGGACGTCGTCACGCTCTTCACCCGGGCCTCCGCCGCGCACGCCGAAGCGGTCCGCGCCGCGCTGCCGGACGCGTACTCCGATCCGGACGCGACGCTGCTGGCCTGGCCCCCGNACGCTCTTCACCCGGGCCTCCGCCGCGCACGCCGAAGCGGTCCGCGCCGCGCTGCCGGACGCGTACTCCGATCCGGACGCGACGCTGCTGGCCTGGCCCCCGGCGCCGCCGGAGCCGACGGGGGGACTCGTCGTCGTCGTGGCGGCCGGAACCTCGGACCTGCGGGTGGCCCGGGAAGCCGAGCGCACCGCGCGGTACCTCGGCCGCCCGACCGAGCTGGTCGTCGACGTCGGGGTGGCGGGCCTGCACCGGGTGCTGTCCCGGCTCGACCTGCTCCGGCGTGCCCGGGCGATCGTGGTCGCCGCCGGGATGGACGGCGCGCTGCCCAGCGTCGTCGCCGGGCTGGTCTCCGCGCCGGTCGTCGCGGTTCCGACGTCGGTCGGGTACGGCGCGGCGTTCGGCGGCCTCGCGCCGCTGCTGACGATGCTCAACGCGTGCGCGCCGGGGGTCGCGGTGGTCAACATCGACAACGGGTACGGCGCCGGGCACTTGGCAGCTCAGATCGCGGCGCCCGCGTGAGTGGCGACGTTGTTCGCGGCCGGCACCTGTGGATCGACGCGTCGGCCGGCGTCGCGGGGGACATGCTGCTCGCCGCGCTGTGGGACGCGGGGGCGTCGCCGGACGCGATCCGTGGCGCGGTGGACACGGTGCTGCCCGGTGCCGTCGCGCTCACCGTCGAGCCCGTCACCCGGGCCGGGCTGCGGGCGCTGAAGCTCAGGGTCGAGGCGCGGGTGGAGGATCCACCGCATCGCACCTGGACGGAGATCCGTGCGCTGCTGGAGGTGCTGAGCGGACCGGTCCGGGAGCGGGCCCGTGCGGTGTTCACGAGGCTCGCCGAGGCAGAGGCGGCCGTGCACGGTATTACCGCCGACGACGTCCACTTCCACGAGGTCGGTGCGCTGGACTCGATCGCGGACGTGGTCGGGGTCTGCGCCGCGCTCGACGACCTGGGCGTCGGAACCGTGTCGGCCGGCGAGGTCGCGGTCGGCTCGGGACGGACCCGCACCGCGCACGGTGATCTGCCGGTGCCGGTACCCGCGGTGACCGAACTCGCCCGTGGCTGGCGGGTGCGCGGCGGCGGCCGCGGCGTGCTGCCGACGCCGACCGACCTGGCGCTGCTCCGCGCCCTCGCCGGGACCTGTGAGGAGCTGCCGTCGATCGTGGTGGACACCGTCGGCGTCGGCGCCGGCACGCGGGACCCCGCCGAGCGGGCGAACGTCGTCCGGGTGGTCGTGGGCCGGACGGACCCGAGTACCCCCGGCGAGCCCGGCGAGGGCGGCGAGCCCGGCGAGGGCGGCGAGGGCGGCGAGCGCGGCGCGCTCGGCAGCCCCGGCGGGGCTGGACCCGGCGAGGCCAGCGGGGAGGCGGCGGTGCTGCTGGAGGCGAACGTCGACGACCTCGACCCGCGGCTCTGGCCGGGTGTGCTCCGCGCGCTGATCGACGCCGGGGCCTCCGACGCCTGGCTGGTACCGATCGTCATGAAGAAGGGCCGCCCGGCCCACACGCTCTCGGTGCTCTGCGCACCGCCGCTCGTCCCGGCCCTGCGCGTGCTGATGTTCCGGCACACCAGCACGCTCGGTGTGCGGGAGTCGCCCCGCCGCAAGACCGTGCTCGCGCGCACCTTCGTCGACGTGGACGTCCTCGGTGCCGCGCTGACCGTGAAGCTCGGCCACGTCGACGGCGTCCTCGTTCAGGTGATGCCGGAATTCGAGGACGTCGCGGCCCTCGCGCGGGAGCGCGGGCGTCCGGAGCGCGAGGTGCTGGCCGCGGCCGTGCACGCGGCGGCGGTGGCCGGTCTGGTCGTCGGCAACGAGTGGCAACCGGTTGCAGCGGTCTCGCCGGACCAGCGGTAATGGCCTGGCGCTACTGGCCAGGTCACCGTCGATTCCGGAGGTTCATCCATGTCGCAGTCCTTGCCTGCGGGCTTCCTGTGGGGCGCGTCGACCGCCGCCCACCAGATCGAGGGCAACAACGTCGCCAGTGACTTCTGGGCGCTGGAGCACTCGGGCCTCGGTCTCGTCGCGGAGCCCAGCGGCGACGCCTGCGACAGCTACCACCGCTGGCGCGAGGACATCGACCTGTGCCGAGACCTCGGCTACACCGCGTACCGGTTCAGCGTCGAGTGGGCACGGATCGAGCCGGTGCGCGGTCAGGTCTCCCGCGCAGAGCTCGCGCACTACCGCCGGATGATCGAGTACGCCCTCTCCCAGGGTGTGCAGCCGGTGGTCACCCTGCACCACTTCGTCCACCCGGCGTGGTTCACCCGCGCAGGGGCGTGGAGCCAGCCGGACGCCGTCGACCAGTTCGCCCGCTACGTCGAGGCGGTGGCACCCGTGCTGGACGGCGTCGGCCACGTCGTGACGATGAACGAGCCGAACATGCTCACGCTGATCCTGCGGATGGGCCAGTTCCTGGCCGCACCGGATCCGGCTGCGGCGATGGCCGCCGCGCGGGCCCAGTTCACCCAGAGCGGGAACTCCGAGCACCTCGTCGCCGGAGCGCTGCCCCCGCCCGAGCCGGAGGTCGCCGCGCTCCTGGTCACCGCGCACGAGCGCGCCAGGGAGATCGTCCGCAAGAGCACGTCGGCGAAGGTCGGCTGGTCGCTCGCGATGCAGGCGCTGGTGCCCAAGCCCGGCCACGAGGCCGACTGCGTCCGCTACCGGGACCTCTGGGAGAACCAGTTTCTCACCGCGTGCCGCGACGACGACTTCCTCGGCGTCCAGTCGTACACGACCAAGGAGGTCGGCCCGGACGGTCCGGAGGGTCCGCCGCCCGGCGAGCCGACGACCCAGGTCGGCTGGACGCTCCGCCCGGACGCGCTGGAGATCGCGCTGCGCCAGGCCTGGGAGGCGACCGGCGGGCTGCCGTTGCTGGTCACCGAGAACGGCATCGCCACCGCGGACGACGCCCAGCGGATCGCCTACCTCGAGGGTGCGGTCGCCGGGCTGCAGCGGGCGGTCGCCGACGGCATCGACGTCCGCGGTTATCTGCACTGGACGCTGCTGGACAACTACGAGTGGGCGCTCGGCTACCGGCCGACGTTCGGGCTGATCGCCGTGGACCGGGAGACGTTCACCCGGACGCCCAAGCCCAGCGCGCACCGGCTCGGCGAGATCGCGCGCGCCAACGGCCTCTGACCGAGCCGCCCTCGCGGCGCGAGAGTTCTCCACGGGGTGGCGGATTCCGACGGCCGTCACAACGCCGGGGAGCGGACCCCGTAGGCGGGGTGGTTGTCGCCGTTTC